>NZ_JARWAK010000011.1:0-161054 GCF_031451675.1 Halomonas koreensis
CGATGGAGGCCACCACCCCCAGCGGCTCGCGCATCACCAGGCCCAGGGCGTCGTCGCCGGTGGGCGCCACCTCGCCGTAGAGCTTGTCGATGGACTCGGCGTGATGGCGCAGACAGCCGATGGCGCCGGCCATATCGCCCAAGGAACTCCCCACCGGCTTGCCCATGTCCAGGGTGTCGAGCAGCGCCAGCTCGTGCTTGTGCGCCTCCATCAACTCGGCCAGGCGCAGCAGCACGGCCTTGCGCCTGCCCGGGGCCAGGCGCGACCAGGCGCCGCCGTCGAAGGCGCGCCGGGCGGCGGCCACCGCGACCTCGGCATCGGCGGCGTCGCAGCTCGCCACCTCGGCGAGGACCTCGCCGGTGGCCGGGTTGAGCGTGGTCAGGGTGGCGCCGTCCTCGGCCTCGACGAAGGCGTCGTCGATGTAGGCGCGGGTCTCGAGGGTCAGCGAGTCGGCGAGCGCCTGCCAGTCGGCGCGGCTGCTCGGCGCTTGCGGGGAGCTCATGCGCGGACCTCCTCTTGCGTCGGGTGAGCGGTCATGTGGTCGGCCAGGCGGGCGGCCGTCGCGTCCAGGGCATGGCGCGCCAGGCGCACCAGTTCGTCGATCTCCTCGCGGGTGATCACCAGCGGGGGGGCGATGATCATGGTATCGCCCACCGAGCGCATCACCAGGCCGGCATCGAAACAGATATCCCGGCACAGGTTGCCGGCGGCGAGCGACTTGTCGAAGCGGCTGCCGGTGGCCTTGTCAGCGACCAGCTCCAGCGCCCCCATCAGGCCCAGGGAGCGAGCCTCGCCGACGAGGGGATGGTCGGCCAGCTCGGCCCAGCGGCGGGCCAGGTAGGGCCCGATGTCGTCGCGGACGCGCTCCACCACGCCCTCGGCCTCGAGCAGCTCCAGGTTCTTCAGCGCCACCGCGGCACAGGTGGGGTGCCCCGAGTAGGTGAAGCCGTGGAAGAACTCGCCGCCCTCCTCGATCAGGGCGTCGGCCACCCGGTCGCCCACCAGCACCCCGCCGATGGGCAGGTAGCCGGACGACAGACCCTTGGCGATGGGCATCAGGTCGGGCTCGAGGCCGAAGTGCTGGCTGCCGAACCACTCGCCGAGGCGCCCGAAGCCGCAGATCACCTCGTCGGCCACCAGCAGGATGTCGTACTTGGCCAGCACCGCCTTGACCGCCGGCCAGTAGCTCGCCGGCGGCATGATCGCGCCCCCGGCGCCCTGCACCGGCTCGGCGATAAAGGCGCCGACGTTCTCCTCCCCGAGCTCCAGGATCTTCGCCTCCAGGGCCTCGGCGCAGGCGCGGCCGAAGGCCTCCGGCGACTGGTCGCGTCCTTCGCCGAACCAGTAGGGCTGGCGGACGTGGGCGATCTCCGGCACGCAGGGACCGCCCTGGCCGTGCATCGGCGCCATGCCCCCCAGGCTCATCCCGGCCAGGGTCGAGCCGTGATAGCCGTTCTCGCGGCCGATGATCCAGCGCTTCTCCGGATGCCCCTTCAAGGCCCAGTAGCGGCGCACCATGCGCAGCACGGTGTCGTTGGCCTCGGAGCCCGAGCCGGTGAAGAAGACATGATTGACGTGCGCCGGAGCCAGCTCGCAGAGCTTCTCGGCCAGCTGCAGCGCCGGCGGGTGGGTGGTCTTGAAGAAGGTGTTGTAGTAAGGCAACCGCTCCAGTTGCTCCCGCGCGGCCTCCACCAGGTCCTGGCGGCCATAGCCCAGGTTCACGCACCACAGCCCCGCCATGCCGTCGAGGATGCGATGTCCCTCGCTATCGTGGATATAGACCCCCTCGGCATGGGTGATGACCCGACTGCCCTCGGTGTTCAGGGCCTTGAAATCGGTGAAGGGGTGCAGGTGATGATCACGATCGCGCCGCTGGAGCTGCGGGGTGGCCGTCTGGGTCATGGCGAGAGCCTCCAAGGTCGTTGCCGGTCAATGTTATTCTTTAATCAACATATAGCCCTATCCCGGTCCTGCCAAGCCCTTTCGGGGCACCCCGGGCAATATTTTCATAACCCATTGATTTCAAAAGCATCAAAACAACCATTTTTCTATATTAACAAATAATATAGACAAAAAGGTTTGACACCCCACTCCCGGATGGTCATTTTTCATTGACGTCTGAACGGCATCCCAACAACAACGCCAGGAGGGGACATGAACACGACGCTACCGGGCCGCACGATGCGGCTGATCCTGCTATCGATCCTTGTGTGGCTCGGCGCCGGCCACGCCCAGGCCGCCCCGGCCATCAGCGCCCCCGACATCGTCCTCAGGGGCGTGGCCTTCGACCTGCCCGTGCAGGGCCTGCCCGAGGAGGGCGCGCTCGGCGCCCGGCTCGGCGAACGGACGCTGGCCATCGAGCGCGGCACCGATGGCCAGGGCCTGATCCCCGGCCTGGTGATCGACGCCCCCGAGGCGACCCTGACCCTGGTCGACGGCGACGGGCGCGTCCTGGCCGACGCCTCCCTCGCCACGCTGCCCGCCTGGCTGTCACTGCTGCCGGCACTCGTGGCCATCGGCCTGGCCCTCGCCTTCCGCCAGGTCATCGTCGCCCTGTTCGCGGGCATCCTGCTGGGCGGCTGGATCCTTCACGGCATGAGCGCCGGCGCCCTGCTCGGCGCCTTCGCCGACTCGGTGAACGTCCACGTGCTGGAGGCGGCCAGCGACAGCTCGCACATGTCCATCGTGCTGTTCTGCCTGCTGATCGGCGGCATGGTCGGGGTCATCTCGCGCAACGGCGGCACCCGCGGCATCGCCGAGCGGATCGCCCGGGTGATCCGCGGCCGCCGCCAGGCACAGAGCTCCACCGGCCTGCTGGGCCTGGCGATCTTCTTCGACGACTACGCCAACGCCCTGATCGTCGGCAACACCATGCGCCACATCACCGACAGGATGGCGATCTCCCGGGCCAAGCTGGCCTACCTGGTGGACAGCACCGCCGCACCGGTCTCGGCGATCATGCTGGTGACCACCTGGATCGGCTTCCAGGTCGGCCTGATCAGCGAAGCCATGAGCGGTATCGAAGGCTGGCAGGAATCCGCCTATTCGGTGTTCGTCAACGCCCTGCCCTACAACGCCTACCCGCTGCTGGCGCTGGCCTTCGTGTTCATGGTGGCCTGGACCGGCCGCGACTTCGGCCCGATGCTCAAGGCGGAGTGCCGCGCCGGCCTCGACGGGGGCCGGCGCGACGACCTCAGCAACCGCGAGGCCATCGTCGAGGAGGCCGACATCCCCACCAAGCCCGGCATCCCCACCCGGGCCTGGAACGCCGTCGTGCCGATGCTGGTGCTGGTCGCCATCACCCTGGGCGGCATCTACCACACCGGCGCCACGGCCCTGGGGCCGGGCGAACACGCCCTGCGCGACATCTTCGGCGAGGGCGACTCCTTCGGCGCCATGATGTGGGGCTCGCTGGCCGCCTGCCTGGTGGCGGTGATCATGACCCGGATCCAGCGCCTGATGAGCATGACCGAGACCGCCCATTACTGGTTCGAGGGCGTCAAGTCGATGCTGCTGCCGATCACCATCCTGATGATGGCCTGGGCGCTCGCCAACGTGAACGAGGCGCTGCAGACCAGCGACTTCCTGGTCGCGGTGCTGGGCGATAGCCTGTCGCCGGCCTGGCTGCCGACGGTGATCCTCCTGCTGGCCGCCTTCACCGCCTTCGCCACCGGCTCCTCCTGGGGCGTGATGGGCATCATGATGCCGCTGGTGGTGCCGCTGGCCTGGGCGGTGCTGTCCCATCACGGCCTGGCGGGCACCGCCGAGGGCATGCCGCTGCTGTATGCCTCGGTGGCCTCGGTGCTCGCCGGCGCGGTCTGGGGCGACCACTGCTCGCCGCTCGCCGAGACCACCCTGCTGGCGGCCATGGCCAGCGGCTGCGACCTGATCGAGCACGTGCGCACCCAGTTGCCCTATGCGCTGCTGGTCGGCGTCGCCTCCCTGGTGTTCGGCACCCTGGCCGTGGGCCATGGCATCAGCTGGTGGCTCGGCCTCGCGGCCGGCGGCCTGGCACTGTTCGCCATCCTGCGCCTCTTCGGCCGGCGCCCGACGCCGGCGACCCAGGCGCCGGCGCCGACGCGCCAGCCGGCCACCCGCTGAACCCGCGCCACTCGACAAGAAAAGGCCCGCGACGCTCGAGTCGCGGGCCTCCTGGCGAGCGGCCGACGGCGCGGGGCTCAGCCGCCGCAGGCCTCGGCGAAGCCGCGGAAGATGGCATCGTAGAGGGCGTGCTCCCGCGGCTGCCACTCGGGATGCCACTGCACCGCCAGGGCGAAGCGGGGCGCGTCGGCGATCGAGATGGCCTCGACCAGGCCGTCCGGCGCCACCGCCTCCACGTCGAGCCCCGGCCCCAGGCGATCGATGCCCTGCTGGTGCAGGGAGTTCACCCGGGCGTGGCGCTCGGGATAGAGCGCCGCCAGGCGACCGCCGGGGCGGATCTCGAGGTCGTGGCTGGGCGCGTACTGCGCCGCCCTGTCGCCCTCGGGCTCGCGGTGATCCCGCTTGCCGGGCTGCGCCTGTACCGCCTGGAACAGGGTGCCGCCGAAGGCCACGTTGAGCTCCTGGAAGCCCCGGCAGATACCCAGCAGGGGCAGCTCCAGCTCCAGCGCCGCCGGCACCCAGGCCATGGCCGCCGCATCGCGATCCCGGTCTCCCCGGGTATTCTCCGGGGCGCGCTCGGCGCCGTAGCGCGACGGCGCCACATTGGTATAGCTGCCGGTCAGCACCAGGCCATCGAGCCGCGACAGCAGGGGCATCACGCCGACGGGATCGAGATCCTCCCAGACCGGCAGGATCACCGGCTCGAGTCCGTACTCCCGCAGGGCGCTCAGGTACTTGTCGGTCACCATATGCGACGGGTGGCCTTCCACCTCGCGGCGGCAGGCGATGACGCCCACCAGGGGTCGGGTCTGCATGGCAGTCTCCTCGTGATGCTCGTGATCGGGGTTGTTATGCTTTGATCAACATACATTGGCAGCTTAATCTTGCCAACGCCCCTCCGGCACCGAAGCCGAAAGTACGCATATAAGCCAATGTTTTTAAACAAAATACACGCCGTGCGACCATGCCTTTCGGCGAAACCGATCGGCGGCTTTCGTAAAATATTTGACAACAAGGACTGTTGATTCAAAGATGACACCACTGCCCACGATCACAACGGAACAGGTGCCCCATGCAGCCCACCGCCCTCGACGAAGCCCGTGACTTCCTGGACCGTCACCCCGACATCGCCAGCGTCGACCTGCTGATCAGCGACCTCAACGGCGTGCTGCGCGGCAAGCGCATTCCCCGGGACAACCTGGAAAAGGCCTACCGCGACGGCGTCAACCTGCCGGCCTCGGTGTTCGCCCTGGACATCCTCGGCAATACCGTGGAGGAGACCGGGCTGGGCCTCGACAGCGGCGACGGCGACCGGGTCTGCCGGCCGGTGCCGGGCACCCTGATGCCGAGCCCCTGGCTGCGCGGGGGCCGCCAGGCCCAGGTGCTGATGACCATGGAGGAGACCGACGGCTCGCCCTACGACGCCGACCCTCGCCAGGTGCTGGCCCGGGTCCTGGAGCGCTTTCGACGCGCGCGGCTGACCCCGGTGGTCGCCGTGGAGCTGGAGTTCTACCTGATCGACCGGGAACGCGACGCCCTGGGCATGGCCCAGCCTCCCTGCTCGCCGGCCACCGGCGAACGGGCCACCCACAGCCAGCTCTACTCGATCAACGAGCTCGACGAATACGCCGACTTCCTGGACGACATCCATGCCGCGGCCCGCACCCAGGGACTGCCGCTGGACACGGCCCTCAAGGAATGCGCCCCCGGACAGTTCGAGATCAACTTGATCCACTGCGACGACGCCCTGGCCGCCTGCGACAGCGCCGTGCTGCTCAAGCGCCTGATCAAGGGGGTGGCGCTCCATCACGGCTTCGAGGCCACCTTCATGGCCAAGCCCTACGGCCAGGAGGCCGGCAACGGCACCCATGTGCATATCAGCCTGCTCGACGAGGCCGGCCACAACGTCTTCGCCGCCGACGACGGCGCCCCCCTGGGCACGCCGACCCTCAAGCAGGCGGCGGCCGGGCTGCTCGAGCTGATGCCGGCCTGCATGGCGCTGTTCGCCCCCAACCTCAATTCCTTCCGCCGCTTCCAGCCGGGGCTCTACGTGCCCATGGCCCCGACCTGGGGCTACGACAATCGCTCGGTGGCGGTGCGCATCCCCTCCGGTGCCAACCAGGCCCGGCGCCTCGAGCACCGGGTCGCCGGGGCGGACGCCAACCCCTACCTGCTGATGGCCGGCCTGCTGGCCGCCATCGACCATGGCCTGCGGCAGGGCCTGACGCCGCCGCCGGCGATCAGCGGCAACGCCTACGACCAGGTGGCGCCCAGCCTGACCAACAGCTGGCATCGCGCCTTGGAGCTGCTGGAAGCCAACGAGGTGCTCGCCGAGGCCCTGGGCCCCGACTTCCTGCGCATCTTCCTGGCCAATCGCCGCGCCGAGCGCGACCTGGCCATGCAGGCCGTCAGCAAGCTCGAGTACGACTGGTACCTGCGCCACGTCTGATCCCGGGAGCCGGCGCCGATACCCATAACAAGCCCGGGCGCCGGCCCCTCCCCCGACTCCACAAGACCATAACGGAGCCCCACGTGACGACCCGGAGCGACCCGCACCCCTTCGCCCCCTCGCTGCCGGCCCGCGACGGCACCGGCCGCACCCTGCTGCTGGTGGCCGCCGTGCTGGCCACGGTCATCGGCCTGACCCTCGCCCAGGATCCGCACGACGACTATGGCTGGATCAGCCTGGTGCCCTCGCTGATCGTGCTGGTGGTGGCCATCGCCACCCACCGCACCCTGGAAGCGCTCGCCATCGGCGCCCTCTGCGGGCTGATCCTGCTGCAGCCGGACGACTTCGTCGGCGAGCTGGCCGACATCTCGCTGGCGGTGATGATGGACGAGACCATCGCCTGGCTGATCCTGGTCTGCGGGCTGATGGGCGGCTTCATCGCCATGCTCGAGACCTCGGGCTGCACCCTGAGCTTCAGCCAGGGCATGACCCGGCTGGTGAAGAGCCGGCGCCAGTCGCTGCTCAGCACCGCCGCCCTGGGCGTGCTGATCTTCATCGACGACTACCTCAACGCCCTGGCCACCTCGTCGGCCATGAAGCGCCTCACCGATCGCTTCGGCGTCTCCCGGGAGAAGCTAGCCTACATCGTCGACTCCACCGCCGCCCCGATCTGCATCCTGGTGCCGCTGTCCACCTGGGCGGTGTACTTCGCCGAACTGCTGGCGACCAACGGCGCCACCGACGGGGCGGGCATGGGGCTCTACCTGCAGTCGATTCCCTTCATGCTCTACGGCTGGGTGGCCATGGGACTGGTGCTGCTGGTGGCGCTGGGCAAGCTGCCCGACCTGGGCCCGATGAAGGCCGCCGAGGCCCGCGCCCGGGCCGGCCGGCCGATTCCCGACGGCGCCCCGGACGTCCCGCTCGGCGACGACGCGACCCCGGCCATGAGCCCCTGGCGCGGGGTGATCAACTTCCTCGCGCCCATGGCGGTGCTGATCGGCGCCAGCGCCTGGTTCGGGATCGACCTGCTCAAGGGGGTCATCGTCGCCACCCTGTTCACCCTGGCGCTCTACCTGGTGCAGCGCCTGGCCACCTTCAACCGCCTGATGGACGCGATCATGGACGGCTTTCGCACCATGATGCTGCCGCTGGCCATCGTCGCCGTGGGCTTCGTGCTGCGCGAGATCAACGACCAGCTGGGCATGACGGCGTTCATGATCGACGCCCTCGGCCCCTACCTGACCCCGGCGCTGCTGCCCGCCCTGGTGTTCGCCTCCATGGCCGTGGTGGTGTTCGCCACCGGCTCCTCCTGGGGCGTGTTCGTGATCTCGATCCCCATCGTGGTGCCCATGGCCCAGCACCTGGACGCCCCCATGCCGCTGGTGGTCGGCGCCCTGCTGTCGGCCTCGAGCTTCGGCAGCCATGCCTGCTTCTTCTCCGACTCCTCGGTGCTCTCCGCCCAGGGCAGCGGCTGCCTGCCCATGCAGCACGGCCTGACCCAGCTCCCCTATGCGCTGCTCGGCGCCCTGATCACCGCGGCCGGCTTCCTGGCGCTGGGCCATGCCCTGACCTGAGCCTCGTCTCTCCCATTGCGCGGCGCCCCGCCGCCGCGCCTTTTTCAATCGGGCAGCAGCGCCTCGACGCCTTCCACCTCGCCGCAGCGATCCGGCGTATACCCCGGCAACGCCGCCACCGCCTCCCGGAAGGCCTCGCCGGCGAGCACCCGACGCAGCGTCTCGAGCTTGGGCTCGGCCAGGCTGCGCCGATGGCAGACCAGCAGATAATCCTCCAGCGCCAGCGGCAGGAAATCGAGCCCGAAGCGCCGCGCCGCCGCCTCCACCCCGAAGCCCGCATCCGCCATGCCGGCGGCGACATAGGCCGCCACCGCCGAGTGGGTGTATTCCTCGAGCTCGTAGCCGCGAACGCCGGCCGCCGCCACACCGGCCTCGTCCAGCAACCCGTCCAGCAGCGCCCGGGTGCCCGAGGCCGCCTGCCGGTTGATGAAGCGCGCCCCGCTCCCGACCAGGTCGGCCAGCCCCTGGAGGCCCAACGGGTTGCCGGACGCCACCATCAGCCCCTGACGCCGGGTGATAAAGCGCAATACCCGGTAACTTCGCGGCTTCAGCAGGTCCCGGTACTCCCGGCTCACCCGGCGGCCAACCTCGCCCCGCGGCAGATGGAAGCCGGCCAGGTCGCAGGCGCCGCGGTGCAGCGCCGCCAGGGCCTCCCGGGGGCTGCAGTACTGCAGGTCGAGGCCCAGGGCATCGAGATGCCCGGGCAGCAGCTCCACGGCATAGCCGTGGCTGGCATGCAGGCGCAGCACCGGCTTCACCCCCTCCAGGGTCTGCTGGATGGCCAGGTTGAGCTCCGAGCCAAGGCTCTCCAGCTGCGGCCCCAGCCGGGCGATGACCCGCTGCTCGGCCCACAGCAGCTTCTCGCCCAGCGGCGACAGCCGCGCCCCCTTGCCGCGCTCGAGCTCGACCAGGGCGATGCCGAAGAACTCCCCCCACTTGTTGAGCAGGTTCCATGCGTGGCGATAGGAGACGCCCACCGTCTCGGCGGCCCGGGTGAGCTTGCCGTGGCGATGCACCGCCTCGAGCAGCGCGAAGAGCTTGGGGTCGAGCTGGTTGCCGGCCTCGTCGCTGAAGTACCAGGCCGGCGTGATCCGGATACGCTTCATGTGAAGTAAGTTTCATATTTTGCCGTCGGGGCACCAATGCTAGCGTTATCGGCACCGTGACGCACGCCTCTTCCCCATATATGAACAAGCGTGCATAACCAGCCCGAACGACAACGAACCAGGGGGACTCGATGCGCGATTCCCATGAGTGGACGCCCCAGGCGATCCAGGCCGAGATCGACGCCCTGAGGCACAAGCCCGGCGCGCTGCTGCCGATCCTGCACGCCATCCAGGACCGCATCGGTTTCGTGCCCGAGGGGGCGGTGCCGATCATCGCCGACTCGCTGGGCCAGACCCGTGCCGAGGTGCACGGCGTGATCAGCTTCTACCACCACTTCCGCACCGCGCCGCCGGGGCACCACGTGGTCCAGGTGTGCCGCGCCGAGGCCTGCCAGGCCCGGGGCGCCCGCGCCCTGGAAGCCCACGCCAAGGACAGGCTCGGCGTCGGCTACCACCAGACCACCCCCGACCGCGAGATCACCCTGGAGGCCGTCTACTGCCTGGGCAACTGCGCCTGCGGCCCCTCGGTGCGCGTCGACGACGCGGTGCGGGGCCGGGTCACGCCCGAGGCCTTCGACGCCCTGGTCGACGAACTCCGTACCCAGCCCCTGGAGGTGATCGCATGAGCGTTCGCGTCTTCGTGCCCCGCGACACCACCGCCCTCTCCCTGGACGCCGACGCCGTGGCCGATCGGCTCCGGCGCGAGGCCGCCGACCGCGGCCTGGAGCTGACCCTGGTGCGCAACGGCTCCCGCGGCCTGGCCTGGCTGGAGCCCCTGGTCGAGGTCGAGACCGCCGCCGGGCGCGTCGCCTACGGCCCCGTGGCGCCCGGCGACGTGCCGACGCTGCTCGACGCCGGCCTGCTCGAGGGCGAAGGCGACCACCCGCTGGCCCTGGGGCCCACCGAGGCGATCCCCTATCTCGCCCGCCAGCAGCGGCTGACCTTCGCCCGCATCGGCGTCACCGACCCGCTGTCGATCGCCGACTACCTGGCCCATGACGGCTTCCGCGGCCTGGAACGGGCCCTCGACCTCACCGACCAGGACATCGTCGAGGAGGTCAAGGCCTCGGGGCTGCGCGGTCGCGGCGGGGCGGCCTTCCCCACCGGCATCAAGTGGCAGACGGTGCTCGACACCCCGGCGGACCAGAAGTACATCGTCTGCAACGCCGACGAGGGCGACTCCGGCACCTTCGCCGATCGCCTGCTGATGGAGTGCGACCCCTACTTGCTGATCGAGGGCATGGCCATCGCCGGGCTCGCCGTGGGCGCCACCCAGGGCTACATTTACCTGCGCTCCGAGTACCCGCTGGCCAAGGAGATCCTCGACGCCGCCATCGCCCGCGCCGAGGCCGCCGGCTACCTGGGCGACGACCTCCGCGGCAGCGGCCGCGCCTTCCACCTGGAGGTGCGCCTGGGCGCCGGCGCCTACATCTGCGGCGAGGAGACCTCGCTGCTGGAGAGCCTCGAGGGCAAGCGCGGCCTGGTCCGCTTCAAGCCGCCGCTGCCGGCCATCGAGGGGCTGTTCGGCCGCCCCACCGTGGTCAACAACGTGCTGTCGCTGGCCGCCGTGCCCTTCATCCTCGCCGAAGGGGCCGAGGCCTACGCCGATCATGGCATGGGCCGTTCCCGCGGCACCCTGGCGCTGCAGCTGGCCGGCAACGTCAGGCGCGGCGGCCTGGTCGAGCTGGCCTTCGGCACCACCCTGCGCACCCTGATGGAAGACTTCGGCGGCGGCACCGCCAGCGGCCGGCCGCTGCGCGCCGTGCAGGTCGGCGGACCGCTGTGCGCCTACCTGCCCGAGCACCAGTGGGACCTGCCGCTGGACTACGAGACCTTCGCCGAGGTCGGTGCGGGGGTCGGCCACGGCGGCGTGGTGATGTTCGACGACAGCGTCGACATGGCCGAGCAGGCGCGCTTCTCGATGGAGTTCTGCAAGGTGGAGTCCTGCGGCAAGTGCACCCCCTGCCGCATCGGCTCGACCCGCGGCGTCGAGGTCATCGACCGCATCCGGGCAGGCCGTGACCGCGACGCCAACCTCGCGCTGCTCGGCGAGCTCTGCGAGACCATGGAAGACGGCTCGCTGTGCGCCATGGGCGGCATGACGCCCTTCCCGGTGCAGAGCGCCCTGAGACACTTCCCCGACGACTTCCGCCGTGCGCCGGAAGGAGACCGCTCATGATCCAGCACTTCGACCCCCGCCAGCACGCCAAGGACCTGGGCACCCCGCCGCCCGCCAAGGGCGGCGCCCCGGTGAGCCTGGAGATCGACGGCGTGGCGATCAGCGTGCCCGAGGGCACCTCGGTGCTGCGCGCCGCGGCGCTCGCCGACATCAACATCCCCAAGCTGTGCGCCACCGACAGCCTCGAGGCCTTCGGCTCCTGCCGGCTGTGCGCCGTCCAGGTGGAGGGCAAGCGCGGCACCCCCGCGGCCTGCACCACCCCGGTCGCCGAGGGCATGAGGGTCACCACCCAGAACGAGCGCCTGGCCCGGCTGCGCCGCAACGTCATGGAGCTCTACATCTCCGATCACCCGCTTGACTGCCTGACCTGCCCGGCCAACGGCGACTGCGAGCTGCAGGACATGGCCGGCGCGGTGGGCCTGCGCGAGGTGCGCTACGGCTTCGAGGGCGAGAACCACCTGGCCGCCGAGCAGGATCACTCCAACCCCTACTTCAGCTTCGACCCCAGCAAGTGCATCGTCTGCTCCCGCTGCGTGCGCGCCTGCGAGGAGGTGCAGGGCACCTTCGCGCTGACCATCGACGGTCGGGGGTTCGAGTCGAAGGTGTCTGCGGGGCAAAACGAGGCCTTTATGGACTCCGAGTGCGTCTCCTGCGGCGCCTGCGTCCAGGCCTGCCCCACCTCCACGCTGATGGAGAAGAGCGTCATCGACGCCGGCCAGCCCGAGCACAGCGTGATCACCACCTGCGCCTACTGCGGCGTGGGCTGCTCCTTCGAGGCCCAGATGAAGGGCGATCAGCTGGTGCGCATGGTGCCCTGGAAGGGCGGCGACGCCAACCACGGCCATTCCTGCGTCAAGGGCCGCTTCGCCTTCGGCTACGCGAGCCATCCGGATCGCATCACCACGCCGATGATCCGCGAGTCCATCGACCGGCCCTGGCGCCCGGTCGGCTGGGAGGAGGCGATCGCCTTCGCCGCCGAGCGCCTCCAGGCGATCCAGGCCGAGCACGGCCGCGAGAGCATCGGCGGCATCACCTCCTCGCGCTGCACCAACGAGGAGACCTACCTGGTGCAGAAGCTGATCCGCGCGGCCTTCGGCAACAACAACACCGACACCTGCGCGCGGGTCTGCCATTCGCCCACCGGCTACGGCCTCAAGACCACCCTGGGCGAGTCCGCCGGCACCCAGACCTTCGACTCGGTGATGCAGGCCGACGCCATCATCGTGATCGGCGCCAACCCCACCGACGCCCACCCGGTGTTCGGCTCGCTGATGCGCAAGCGGCTGCGCCAGGGCGCCTCGCTGATCGTCGCCGACCCGCGGCGCATCGACCTGCTCAAGACTCCCCACCTCGAGGATGCCCAGCACCTGCCGCTGCGCCCGGGCACCAATGTGGCGCTGATCAACGCCCTGGGGCATGTGGTGGTGACGGAAGGCCTGGAGGATCACGCCTTCATCGCCGACCGTTGCGACACCGAGGCCTACCGCGCCTGGCGCGACTTCATCGCTGAGGAGCGTCACTCCCCCGAGGCCAGCGAGGCGATCACCGGGGTGGCCGCCGAGGCGGTGCGCCAGGCCGCGCGCACCTATGCGACGGCCGGCAACGGCGCCATCTACTACGGCCTGGGCGTCACCGAGCACAGCCAGGGCTCGACCATGGTGATGGGCATCGCCAACCTGGCCCTGGCCACCGGCAACATCGGCCGCGAGGGCGTGGGCGTGAACCCCTTGCGCGGCCAGAACAACGTCCAGGGCTCCTGCGACATGGGCTCCTTCCCCCACGAGCTGCCGGGCTACCAGCACGTCGCCGACATCTCGGCCCGCGGCCGCTTCGAGGATGCCTGGGGGGTGACCCTGGACGACGAGCCGGGGCTGCGCATCCCCAACATGTTCGACGCCGCCATCGAGGGCAGCTTCAAGGCGCTCTACGTGCAGGGCGAGGACATCGCCCAGTCCGACCCCAACACCCAGCACGTCGAGGCGGCCCTGTCCTCGCTGGACTGCCTGATCGTCCAGGACATCTTCCTCAACGAGACCGCCAAGTACGCCCACGTGCTGCTGCCGGGCTCGAGCTTCCTGGAGAAGGACGGCACCTTCACCAACGCCGAGCGGCGCATCAACCGGGTGCGCCGGGTGATGCCGCCGCTGGCCGGCAAGGCCGACTGGGAGGTCACCGTCGACCTGGCCCGGGCCCTGGGCTATCCGATGGAGTACGCGCATCCGTCCGAGATCATGGACGAGATCGCCCGGCTCACCCCGACCTTCGCCGGCGTCAGCTACGCCAAGCTCGAGACACACGGCAGCCTGCAGTGGCCCTGCAACGCCGAGCGCCCCGACGGCACCCCGACCATGCACGAGGTGGACTTCCCGATCGGCCGTGGCCGCTTCGCGATCACCGAGTACGTGGCCACCGAGGAGCGCAGCAACCGCCGCTTCCCGCTGCTGCTGACCACCGGACGCATCCTGTCCCAGTACAACGTCGGCGCCCAGACCCGCCGCACCGACAACCAGGTGTGGCACGACGAGGACGTGCTGGAACTGCATCCCTCCGACGCCGAGGTGCGCGGCATCCGCAACGGCGACTGGCTGGGCATCACCAGCCGCGCCGGCCAGACGGTGCTGCGCGCCAGGCTCAGCGAGCGCATGCAGCCCGGCGTGGTCTACACCACCTTCCACCATCCGGGCAGCGGCGCCAACGTGATCACCACCGACAGCTCCGACTGGGCCACCAACTGCCCCGAGTACAAGGTGACCGCGGTGCAGGTGGAGAAGGTCAGCCGGCCCTCGGAGTGGCAGCGGCGCTTCGACGAGGTCGACCGCCAGCAGCGCCAGTACCTGGCCACGGCCCGGGAGGCGGCGTCATGACCCGGGCGCGGGGGACGGATCAGGCCCCGCCCCTGACGCACCGGCGGGTCGAGGTGCATCGCGGCGCCTCGGGCTGGTATCGCGACGAGATCGAGGACGCCCTGACCCTCGAGGTGCCGGTGGCGCTGGTCTACAACGGCATCTCCCATGCGGTGATGATGGCCAGCCCCGTCGACCTCGAGGACTTCGCCCTGGGCTTCAGCCTCTCCGAGGGCATCCTCGCCGATCGCCACGAGTGCTACGACCTGGAGGTGCAGGAGGAAGCCCGCGGGCTGACGGTTCACCTGACCATCGCCAGCCGACGGCTCGCGGAGCTCAAGGCCCGTCGCCGCAGCCTGGCCGGGCGCACCGGCTGCGGGCTGTGCGGCACCGAGGCCCTGGACCAGGCGATCCGCCCGATCCCGGCGGTGCGGGCGCCGGCGCTGGCCGACGCCGCCATCCAGCGGGCCCTGGCGGCGCTGGCCGACCACCAGGCGCTGCAGGCGGCCACCGGGGCCGCTCACGGCGCCGCCTGGTGCGACGCCGACGGCCGCATCCGGCGGGTGCGCGAGGACGTGGGGCGCCACAACGCCCTGGACAAGCTGATCGGCGCCCTGGCCCGGGAGGGCGGGCCGGACGAGGACGGCTTCGCCCTGGTCTCGAGCCGCGCCAGCTACGAGATGGTGCACAAGAGCGCCAGCGCCGGGATCGGCGCCCTGGTGGCCGTCTCGGCGGCCACCGCCCTGGCGGTGGAGCAGGCCGAGGCAGCCGGGCTGCTGCTGGTCGGCTTCGCCCGTCCGGGCCGCCATCTGATCTATCATCGCCCCGACGCCGCCCCGGCGGCGGCGCGGGCCCACGGTTGAGGAGTCGAGGATGTCACAGGATCATGACGAGGCCCTGGTGCGGATGGTCAACCAGATCGCCGCCAACCTGGGCCCCGGTCGCGAGGAGGCCGACGCCGCGGAGGGGGTCTGCACGCACCTGGAGAAGTTCTGGGCGCGCGCCATGAAGCGGCGCATCGTCGCCTGCCTCGACGCGCCGGACGGCGGCCTGGCGCCCCTGGCTCGCCGGGGCGTGGAACGGCTGGCCGAACGTCAGGCCGACTGATGGCCGACGCGCCCCGGCACATCGCCGGTTGCACGCGCAAGGGCCGCCCCTGACAGGGCGGCCCTTGCGTTTCATGGCCGTGGGGCCGGGCCCGGGTCGAGGCCCTCAGCCCTGGCTGCGGGGTTCGCCCCACTGCGGCTCGCCGTCGACCACGCGCACCGTCTCGCCCTCGGGGCGCCGCTCCAGCCGGCTGGTGTGCGCCTGGCCGTCGTAGCGCCAGCTGACCTCATAGCCCGTGGTCTCCTGGTGACTGTCGGTCACGGTATGGCAGCGACGCTCGGTGGTGGTGACGGTCTGGCCGGCCTCGACCCGGCGCTGGACCTCGCGGCCGGCCAGGCCGCCGCCGAGGGCGCCGGCCACGGTGGCGATCTTCTTGCCGCTGCCGCCGCCGACCTGGTTGCCCAGCAGGCCGCCGACGATGGCGCCGGCCGCCGTGCCGACCACGCTGTGCGGGTCGCGGGTCGGCGCCTGGCGCTGCACCGCCACGTCCTCGCAGACCTCCCGCGGCGTCTCCACCGTGCGGGTCAGCGGCGTCACCTCGGTGATCTCGGCGAAGCGGGGCTGGCGGCTCTCCTGGACCTGCCAGGCCCCGAAGGCCATGCCGCCGAGCCCCAGCACGGCCAGGACACCGCCCACCACGATCGACTTGCTCATCTGTTCTCCCTCCCGGCGTCTGGGCGCCGCTCGTCGTGTTCCGGAAAGCGTGCCGGCGGGCTGCGATGGCCCGGCGCGGCGCCTCCCGCGCCTGACCGGGCTGGCGCCAGTATCGGCCCGCGACCGCCGATCGGCCAGGCCCGGCCGGAGAGTTACACCGTTTCTGCGCTGCCGTCGCCGCTGGGCGACGCCCGTATCGCGGACGCGCATGTCGCCAACGCGCATGTCGCCAACGCGCACGTCGCCAACGCGCACGTCGCGGACGCGCATGTCACCGTCGCCGATGGGCAGCCGTCGACGATGACGTGCATTACGTTGACAGCAAGGCGGATTCCCCGGATGAAGGAGCGCGGCCATGGCGAGCTTCCCCACACAGGCAAACGCGGTGATCATCGGCCAGGGAGGCATCGTCGGCGCCTCCGTGGCCCACCACCTGATCGAGCTGGGCTGGGACAACCTGGTGGGGCTCGACAAGTCCTCCATCCCCTCGGACATCGGGTCCACGGCCCACGCCTCGGACTTCTGCTTCATGACCGCCCACGACAAGATGTCGTGCTACACCACCACCTACAGCCAGCGCTTCTACGAGGCGCTGGGCCACTACGCCCGGATCGGCGGCCTGGAGGTGGCCCGGGTCGACGACGACGCCCGCATGGCGGAGCTGGCCCGCAAGGTCGACTCGGGCAAGGCCTTCGGCACCCGGGCGCGGCTGATCGGCCCTGACGAGGCCGCCGAGCGCTTCCCCCTGCTGGACGAGACGCTGATCCAGGGCGCCCTCTGGGATCCCGACGCCGGGCTGGTGGTGCCGCGTTCCCAGCAGGTCGCCGGCGAGCTGATCGAGCGGGCCAGGGCCTCCGGCAAGCTCACCGCCTACGCCGACACCCCGGCGATCGACATCGACGTGCGCGACGGCCGGGTCCGGGGCGTCGAGACCCCCAAGGGCTATATCGAGACCCCGGTGGTGATCGTCACCTCGGGCATCTGGGGCCCCCTCCCCGCCGCCCTGGGCGGCGCCACCCTGCCGCTGATGCCCGTCGAGCACCCGCTGCTGTTCTTCGGGCCCTTCGACGCCTTCGCCGGCACCGGCCGGGAGATCGGCTATCCGCTGCTGCGCGACCAGGGCAACTCGGCCTACCTGCGCGATACCGGCGATCCCGCCACCACCGAGGGGGGCCAGCTCGAATGGGGCTACTACGAGACCACCGAGCCCCGGCTGGTGCATCCCGCCGAGATCCTGGAGCGCCACCAGGCCCGGCTCTCGCCCTCCATGCGCGACCTGGAGCTCGACCAGGTCATGAGCGCCTTCGAGCGCGCCATCGAGCTCACCCCGGTGCTCGGCGAGCTGGGCTGGGACGAGAAGCATTCCTTCAACGGCCTGCTCTCGGTGACCAATGACGGCGGCTCGCTGGTCGGCGAGTCGCCGGAGACCCGGGGGCTGTGGTTCTGCGAGGCGGTCTGGGTCAAGGACGGCCCGGGAATGGGCAAGGTGCTGGCCGACTGGCTGACCACCGGGCGCCCGGAACTCGACCCGCATGGCATCGACATCGCCCGCTTCTACCCGGTGCAGAAGACCCCGGACTACGTCTACGGCCGCTGCCGGGAGATCGCCTGCAAGATCTACGACCCGGCGGTGCACCCCCGGGAGCCCTTCGAGTCCGGCCGCGACCTGCGCCGCGGCCCCTTCTGGCCCCGGGAGGTGGCGCTCGGCGGCCACTTCATGGAGACCGCGGGCTGGGAGCGCGCCCACGGCTATGCCGCCAACGACCACCTGATCGAACGCTACGCCGACCGGGTGCCCGAGCGCCCCGTGGAGTGGGACGCGCGGCATTTCTGGCGGGTCTCCAACGCCGAGCACCTGGCGATGAGCGAGGACGTGGGCATGATCAACCTGTCCCACTTCGCCATCTACGACCTGATCGGCCCCGACGCCGAGGCGCTGCTGGAGTACCTCTCGGTGGCCAGGGTGGGCGGCGCCACGCCGATCGGCAAGGGTGTCTACACCCACTTCCTCGACGACGCCGGTGGCGTGCACTCCGACCTGACCATCGTGCGCCTGGCCGACGACGCCTTCCGGGTGATCTGCGGCGGCGACACCGGGCCCCGGGACCGGGTATGGATCACCCGCATGGCCGAGACCCGCGGGCTGACCCGCTACCGGCTGGAGGACCGCACCGACGGCCTGGCCACCCTGGGCGTCTGGGGGCCCAACGCCCGGCGTGCCCTGCAGAAGGTGGCCGACGACCCCGAGGCGCTGGACGTCGAGCGCTTCCCCTTCGCCACCGCCCGGGAGCTCCGCCTGCGCGGCCTGCCGGTCTGGGCCTTCCGGATTTCCTACGTGGGCGAGCAGGGCTGGGAGCTCTACGTGCCCTTCAGCTACGGCCTGGCGCTCTGGGACCTGCTCTACGAGCAGGGCGTCACCCCGGTGGGCATCGAGACCTACGCCAACAGCCGGCGCCTGGAGAAGAGCCTGCGGCTGCAGAACGCCGACCTGCTCACCGAGTACAACCTCTACGAGGCCGGCCTCGCCCGGCCCAGGGTCAAGGCCGAGGACTTCCACGGCAAGGCGGCCTACCTGGAGCAGCGCGAGCGCGAGCGCCAGCCGGCCTATCTGTGCACCCTGAGCCTGGAGGACAACCGGGACGCCCGGGGCCGGCCCCGCTACCCGGTGGGCCATGCGCCGCTCCTCGACCCGGACAGCGGCGAGGTGCTGGTGGATTCGCTGGGGCGGCGCTCCTACGTGACCAGCTTCGCCTTCGGCCCCTCGCTCGGCAAGAACCTCGCCCTGGGCTACCTGCCGGCGGAGGCTGCCCGGGAAGGCGGCCGGGTGGACATGGAGTACTTCGGCGAGCGCTACTCGCTGCGCATCGAGGCGGTGGGCTACCGGCCGCTCTACGACCCGGAGAGCCGACGCCCGAAGACCTGACGCGACGGCGCCGCAGGGGGCTTCCCTGCGGCGCCGTCGATCGTCAGGAGCCGGATGCCTGCCGGCGAGCGCCGGACGGACCGCCCCGGGGCCCCCGGGGCAGCGCGTCTCGTCAGGCCTCGCCGTAGCGGTAGGGGCGCCCGGCCTGGCGCATGTCGGCGTTGTATTGCTTGAAGATCTCGACCACCCTGGCTCGGGTCTCGGATTGCGACGCGATCTCGTCCCAGAATTCGTGGGCGGCGTTCTCCACCTGCTCCCACTCGGCATCGGGAATCGAGGTCAGCTCCAGCTTCTCGCCATGCACGCGCAGCCTGGCCTCGCCTCCCCAATACCAGTGCTGGCGATAGTAGTGGGACTGTTCGCAGCACACCTCGAACAGCAGCCGGAGGTCCTCGGGCAGTTCCTGCCAACGCTCCATGTTGACGAAGAAGTGCCCGATCCAGGCGCCGGAGATGTTGTTGGTCAGGAAGTAGTTGGTGACATCGGCCCAGCCCACCGTGTAATCCTCGGTGATCCCGGACCAGGCGATCCCGTCCAGCTCGCCGGTCTGCACCGCGACCTCGATATCCTCCCAGGGCAGCGTCACCGGCACCACGCCGAACTGCGACAGGAAGCGTCCGGCCGTGGGGAAGGTGAAGATGCGCTTGCCCTCCAGGTCCTTGAGGCTGCGAATCGGCTCCTTGGTGACGAAGTGGCAGGGATCCCAGGCGCCGGCGCTGACGTGCTGGACGCCGACCCGGGCGTACTGCTCCTCCCAGATCTCCTTGAGCCCGTACTGGTTGAACAGCACCGGCACATCGAGGCTGTAGCGCGAGCCGAAGGGGAAGTAGCCGCCGAAGACGGCGACCTCGGTGGGCGAGGCCATCGAGTCGTCATCCGACTGCACCGCATCGATGGTGCCGCGCTGCATGGCCCGGAACAGCTCGCCGGTGGGCACCAGCTGATCGGCATAGTAGAGCTCGATCTGCATGCGATCCCCGGCAATCCGGTTGAACAGGTCGATGGCCGGCTTGGCGACATGCTCGGCCAGGGCGGCGCCGGCATAGGTCTGCATGCGCCACCTGATGGTCGGCCCGGAGGAGGACTGCGCCATGACCTTGGAGGCCAGCGGCGCGATGGCGGCCCCGGCGGCGGCGTTGATCAGAAACTTGCGTCTTGTTGTCATTCTCTCGCTCTCCTGGTGTTGGCTACCGGTTGTTGCTCGGATTCGGCCCCTGGTGGGGCTCTTGTTGTTCATTCGTGCTGGCGTCAATGCCCGTAGACGACGCCCGGCAGCCAGAGCGCGATCTTCGGGAAGACCATGACCAGGCTGAGGGCGGCCGTCATCACCACGACGAAGGGCAGGATCGACCGATAGATATCGCGCAGGCCGATCTGCGGCGGCGCCATGGCGCGCATCAGGAAGAGGTTATAGCCGAAGGGCGGCGTCATGTAGGCGATCTGGGTGGTGATGGTGTAGAGCACGCCGTACCAGATCAGGTCGAAGCCCAGGGCGTCGACGAGCGGCACGTAGAGCGGCGCCACGATCACCAGCATGGCGGTGTCGTCCAGGAAGGTCCCCATCAGGATGAAGCTGAGCTGCATCAGGATCAGGATCATCCAGGGCGAGAGCCCCAGCCGCTCGGTGAACAGGTCCTCGATCGCCTTGACCGCGCCCAGGCCATCGAAGATGGCGCCGAAGGCCAGCGCGGCCAGGATGATCCACATGAACATGCAGGAGATGGCCAGCGTCTGCCTGACCGAGACCTCGAAGACCTTGCGCGTCATGCGCCCCTTGAGGGTGGCGGCCAGCAGGGCGGTCACCGCGCCCACGGCCGAGCTCTCGACCAGCGAGGTCCAGCCCTTGACGAAGGGCACCATCATCACCGCGAAGATCGCCAGCGGGAGCAGGCCCGCCCGCAGCAGGCGCAGCCTTTGGGCGAGCGATACGTCTCGCTCCTCCACAGGCAGCACGGGCCCCAGGGACGGCTGGAGGCGACAACGGACGTAGATGTAGATGATGAACAGCGTCGCCATCATCAGCCCCGGCACGACGCCGGCCAGCCACAGCTGGCCCACGGGCTGGCGCGCGATCATCGCGTACAGCACCAGCACCACCGAGGGCGGCACCAGGATGCCCAGGCTCGAGCCGGCCTGGATGACCCCGGTGACCATGATCTTGTCGTAGCCGCGGCGCAGCAGTTCCGGCAGGGCGATGGTGGCGCCGATCGCCATGCCGGCGACCGACAGGCCGTTCATCGCCGAGATCAGCACCATCAACCCGATCGTGCCGATGGCCAGGCCCCCTTTCACCGGTCCCATCCAGACATGGAACATCCGGTAGAGATCATCGGCGATACCGCTCTCCGACAGCACATAGCCCATGAAGATGAACATCGGCAGGGTCAGCAGCGGATACCATTTCATCAGCTTCATGGCGGAGGAAAAGGGAATATCCACCCCGCCGGTGCCCCACAACAGCACCCCGGCCAGGGCGCCCACGAAGCCGATGGCGCCGAACACGCGCTGGCCGGTGAGCAGCATCAGCATCATCGAGCCGAACATCACAACCGCGATCATCTCGTACGACATCAGTCGATCACCCCGCGCAGACGGCCGATATCCTTGAAAAGCTCGGCAAGTGATTGAAGGATCATGAGAAACACCCCGAGACAGATGATCGTCTTGATCGGCCACAGCCAGGGGCGCCAGGCGGTCGGGCTACGCTCCAGAAACCCCAGCGCCTCCGCGGCGGCCGAGCGCCCCTCGGTGACGAAGGTGACCGCCAGGTCGAACAGGAAGGCGAAGGGCGCATCGCCGAAGTAGCCCAGGGAGTAGGCCGTCGACACCAGGCCGCCGTACAGCAGCACGCCGAGATAGAAGATCAGGAAAAACACGGTGATGGCATCGACGCAGGCCTTGGTTCTCGGGCTCCAGTCGCCATAGAAGAGATCCATGCGCACATTCGATCCCAGCTGGATCGAATAGGGCCCGCCCAGCACGAAGTACGCCACCATCACGAACTGGGCGGTTTCCAGCGTCCACATCGACGGCGACAGGAAGACCTTGGAGGTCGTCGACCACAGCAGGACGGCGATCAGCACGAAGATCAGGTACATCGCCACGCGACCGATCGCCCGGTTCATGGCATCGATGGCCCGGATATACGCCAGGATGGCTCTAGGCATCTCGCATGCCCCCTTGAGGAGTGAATTCGGGTTCGAAGCCCAGGGTCGACAGCGCCGGCCGGATCAATCGCAGCAGCTCCCGGGCCATGGCAGCCTCGGCCTGCGACGTGGCCAGCAGGTCGTTGCGCACCTCGATCATCACGTTGGCCAGGCCATGGCGCTCGCCGTGCCGCTTCAGGGAGTGCGTCACGCCATCCTCGGGACCATAGGGCGCATTGCGCCGGATCCGCCGATGCGGCAGGCGCCGAGCCTGTTCGAGCAGCGCATCGGCCAGGCGCCGGTCGGCATCGTGGAGAATCCCCAGCTCGACCGCACGGGTCCGGCCATGCAGCCTCGGCGTGAAGCTGTGGATGGTGATCAGCGCCGTGGCGAGGCCCCGCGCCGCGCGCGCCGTCAGCACGCCCTGCACGGCCTGACAGAACGGTCGATAGACCGCCTCGACCCGGGAGGCCCGTTGCGAGGCCGTCAGGGCGCGATTGCCGGGCACCTCGATCCCCGCCGGGCACTCGGGCATGGCGTCGGGAGCCTCCGGGGGGCGGTTGCAGTCATAGACCAGCCGCGAGACGCGACTCGCCACCAGGGGCGCGTCGAGCGACGCCGACAGCCTCAGGGCCAGGCCACGGGCGCCGGGATCCCATGCCACGTGGCTCTGCCGATGCACGGGATCCAGGCCGAGGTCCTGGTAGGCGTCGGGGATGTGGTGCGACGCATGTTCACACAGGATGACGACGGGGCCATGGGCGTGCCCGTTGTGGATTTCGATGCTTTCGGACGACGGCTCGACTTCGCTGGACATCAGGACTCCTCCACGGTCCTGTAAAGATATAGACTTCGATAAGTAAAAGTGTCAATTTCTATTCACCGGCCGTTTCAACGTTGCGCCGTCAGACAACGTTCATACCGCCACTCCGCGACAGGAGGCGCCGAGATGACCACCCCTTCCACCGTGCGCGAGCTGATTCGCCAGCATTATCCGGACTTGACGCAATCGGAGCGCAAGCTTGCCGGCGCCCTGCTCGACAACTATCCCGCGGCGGGCCTCGCCTCGATCACCAGCGTGGCGAGCAACGCGGGGGTGTCCACCCCCACCGTGGCGCGCATGATCAAGAAGCTGGGGTTCCAGGGCTATCCCGAGTTCCACAAGGCCCTGTTGCAGGAGCTGGAGGCGAAAGGGGTCGGCCCCACCCAGCGACGGGAAAACTGGTCGGCGGCGGCCCCCGAGACGCACCTGCTGAACCGCTTCTCACAGGCGGTCACGGCCAACCTGGAGCAGACCTTCGCCAATATCGAGAGCGGCAGGTTCGATCAGGCCATCCGCCAGCTGGCCGATGCCGATCGGCACCTTTACCTGGTCGGCGGGCGGATCACCCAGGCACTGGCCGACTATGCGTTCACGCATTTCCAGGCGGTGCGCCCGCGGGTGACCCACATGACCTCGTCCTCGGGCACCTGGCCGCATTACGTGCTCGACATGGAGCCGGGGGAAACCCTGCTGATCTTCGATATCCGGCGCTACGAGACCAACCTGCTTCGCCTGGCGGAGATGGTGCGCCGGCGCGGCGTGCGCATCGTCCTGTTCACCGATCAGTGGGGCTCGCCCATCGCGACGCTCGCCGACTTCACCTTCCACTGCTGGGTCGAGATTCCCTCGGGGTGGGATTCCAACGTGTCGACCATGATGCTGCTGGAGACCATGATCGCCGCCGTCCAGGAGGAACGCTGGCCGGACGCCCGGGAACGCTACGAGCGCCTGGACGAGCTGTTCGACATGACCCATTTCTTCCGCAAGTTCACCTGACGCCGGGGGTCACCCGACCCGCGACCCTGCCGGCCGGGAAGGCCGGCTCGCCAGCGCCCAGGGGCACGGCCCCGCCCGCGTCGGGGCGAGGCCGGCGATGCTCAGATGCCCAGGCGGTCGCGGGCCTGGTAGTACCAGGCGCCCAGGGCCGAGAGCGGCACCCGCAGCATCCGCCCGCCCGGGAACGGCAGGTGCGGCAGGCCGGCGAAGGCGTCGAAGCGTTCCTCGCGGCCGGCCATGGCCTCGGCGATCAGCCGCCCGGCCAGATGGGTGCAGGTCACGCCGTGCCCGGAGTAGCCCTGGGCGAAGTAGACGTTGTCGTTGAGCACCCCGAACTGGGGCAGCCGGTTGAGGGTCATCAGGAAGGTACCGCTCCAGGCGTAATCGACCTTGACGTCGGCCAGGCTCGGGAAGGTGGTCTCCATCTTGGGCCGGATCACCGCCTCGATGTCACTCGGATCCTGGCCGCCATAGTTGACGCCGCCGCCGTAGAGCAGCCGGTTGTCGGCGGTGAGCCGGTAGTAGTCCAGCAGGTAATTGCAGTCCTCCACCGCCAGGTGATTGGGCAACAGCGCCCGGGCGCGCTCCTCGCCCAGCGGCTCGGTGGTGATGATCTGGGTGCCGCAGGGCATCGACTTGCCCTCCAGGGCCGGCAGGATGCCCTGGTGGTAGGCATTGCCGGCCATCACCACCCGCTCGGCGCGTACGCTGCCCCTCGGGGTGGTCAGGCGCACCGGCTGGCCGTGTTCGAGGGCCGTCACCGGGGTCTGCTCGTGGATCACGCCGCCCAGGGCCTCGACGGCCGCGGCCTGGCCCAGCACCAGGTTGAGCGGATGCAGATGGCCGCCGGAGTGATCGACCAGGGCGCCCACGTATCGCTCGGAGGCCACCTCGCGCTTGACCGCCGCGCCCTCCAGCAGCTCCAGCTCGCGGTGGCCGTAGCGCTCCCACAGCGCCTTGTGCTCGACCAGCCCTTTCATCTGCCTGGCGTTGCAGGCGGCGAAGAGGTTGCCGTCGCGCAGGTCGCAGTCGATGCCGTAGCGCTGGATGCGCTCGCGGATGATGCGGTTGCCCTCGAAGGCCATGTCGCCCAGCGCCCGGGCGGTCGCGTCACCGTACTTGGCCTCGATGACATCCATGTCGCGGCTGTAGCTGTTGACGATCTGGCCGCCGTTGCGCCCCGAGGCGCCGAAGCCCACCCGGGCGGCCTCCAGCACCACGACCCGGTGGCCCTGCTCGGCCAGGTGCAGGGCGGCGGAGATGCCGGTGAAGCCCGCCCCCACCACGCAGACGTCGCACTGGATGTCCCCTTCCAGGGCCCCCCGGGAAGGGGCTGGATTGGCGGTGGCCGCGTACCAGGAGCCGACATGCTCCGTTTCCTTCGAGACGCTCATGAAGCCTCCTGCATGGTTATTTTATTCAACACTACACCACGATCATACGGGGCATTCCGAGAAAATGGCAATGCATCAGGCATCTTTTCATCACCAAAAAACGCGGGGTGCCGGCCATGCCGGCACCCCGCGTGACGGGCCGCGCCCGGCCTAGCGGCTACGCGCCTCACTCCACAGCTGCTGCAGCATCTGCAGCTGATCGCCGCCCACCGAGGGCGTCAGGCTGAGGTGCTCGCGGGTCGCGGCATCCGGCATGACCGGGGGCTCGCGCAACGCCGGGTCGACCATCGGCAGGGCCGCCTCGTTGGGGGTCGTGTAGTAGTTGTGATTGGACAGCCGCGCGGCCACCTCGGGGCGCAGCAGGTACTCGACGAAGGCCCGGGCGGCGTCCGGGTTGGGCGCCTGCGCCGGCATCGCCAGCACGTCCACCCAGCGCTGGGAGCCTTCCTCGGGCACGAAGAAGCCCAGCCCGCCGTAGGTGTCCGGGTCCCCCGCGCGCCTGGCCGCGACGTCGCCGTTGTAGGCGATGCCGGCATGGATGACCCCGCTGACCACCTGCTCGATGGCGGCGGTGGCGCCGACGAAGCCGACGAAGTTGTCGCGCTGCCGGGTCTCGATCAGCCCCTGGGCCGCCGCGACCCAGGGCTCCTCGCCCACGCAGTCGAAGCCCGAGCCCTGGAAGGCGCAGAGCGTGCCGAAGGTGAACTGGGCATCGCCCTTGAGCAGGGCGAAGGGATAGTCGCGGTTGACCTCGGGGTCGTAGAGCAGCGACCAGCTCGGCTCGGGGTCGGGGAAGGTCTCGGTGTTGTAGACCACGCCGGTCACGCCCCACTGGTAGGGCACGGTGTAGCGCCCTTCCGGGTCGAAGGACGGGGTGCGGAACTCGGGCAGCAGGTTGTCGCGGCCGGCCAGGGGCTCGCCCTCGGCGGCCAGCGGCTGGATCAGGCCGGCGTCGATCAGCCGCGGCACGAAGTAATCGGAGGGCACGATCAGGTCGTACTGGGCGTCGCCGCCGGCGGTGAGCTTCGAGAACAGCTCGGCGTTGGAGTTGTAGTAGTTCTGGACCACCTCGATGCCGGTCTCGGCCTCGAAGTCCTCGATGATCGAGGGCGCCATGTAGTCCGTCCAGTTGAACAGGTGCAGCTTGGTCGCTTCGGCGTGGGCCAGCGTGCTGGCGGCCGCCAGGCCGAGGCCGGCGACGCCGGCCAGGTGGGCGAGCTTCATGTGTACCTCCTTGCCATATGCTGGGGCGGGCGAACGGCCCGCCCGCCTCGCCTAGACGCGCAGCAGCAGGTGCTCGCGCTCCCAGGAGCTGATCACCTGGAAGTACTCGCGATGCTCCGCCCGCTTGACCGCCAGGTAGCTGTTGGTGAAGCGGTCGCCGAGCACGTCGGCCAGCGCCGAGCAGTCCCGCAGCAGGTCCAGGGCCGGGCCGATATCGTCGGGCAGCTTGTGGCCGCTGTCCCAGGCCGAGCCGACCATCGGCGGGCGAGGCTCGAGCTGGCCGAGCATGCCCAGGTAGCCGCAGGCCAGCGAGGCCGCCATGACCAGGTAGGGGTTGGCGTCGGCCCCGGCCAGGCGATTCTCCACCCGGGTGGCCTCGGGGCTGGAGACCGGCACCCGCAGGCCCACCGTCCGGTTGTCGGTGCCCCACTCCACGTTGATCGGTGCCGACCCGCTGGTCTCGGTGAGCATCAGCCGCCGGTAGGAGTTGACGTTGGGCGCCAGCAGCGGCATGGCCGCGGGCAGGTACCGCTGCAGCCCGCCGATGAACTGCAGGAAGAGGCGGCTGTGGGCCCCCTCCTCGCCGGCGAAGAGGTTGCGGCCCGTCTCGGTCTCGACGAGGCTCTGGTGCAGGTGCATGGAGCTGCCCGGCTCGCCGGCCATGGGCTTGGCCATGAAGGTGGCGTACATGCCGTGGCGCAGCGCGGTCTCGCGCAGGGTGCGCTTGAACATCACCACCTGGTCGGCCAGCCGCAGCGGATCCCCGTGCTGGAAGTTGACCTCCATCTGCCCGGCCCCCTCCTCGTGGATCAGGGTGTCCAGGTCCAGGTCCATGGCCTCGCAGTAGTCGTACATCTCCTCGAACAGCGGGTCGAACTCGTTGACCGCGTCGATCGAGAAGGACTGGCGACTGCTTTCCTGACGCCCGGTGCGGCCGATGGGCGGCTCCAGGGGATAGTCGGAGTCGGTGTTGGTCTTGACCAGGAAGAACTCGACCTCCGGCGCCACCACCGGCGTCCAACCGCGGGCCTCGTAGAGGGCCAGCACCCGCTTGAGGACGTGCCGCGGCGAGAGCTCCACCGGCTCGCCGGTCAGGTAGTGGCAGTCGTGGATGATCTGGGCCGTGGGATCCTCGGCCCAGGGCACGAGGTAGACGGCATTCGGGTCCGGCACCAGCTCCATGTCCCGCTCGGCGGGGTTCCAGAAATGGATGTCCTCGTCGTCGGGATAGCCGCCGGTGACGGTCTGGATGAAGATCGAGTCCGGCAGCCGCGGGCGGCCCCCGCCCAGGTACTTGCCGGCGGGCATGATCTTGCCCTTGAGGATGCCGGTCAGATCGGTGACCAGACACTCGACCTCGGTGATGCCGCGAGTCTGGAACCAGTCGTTGAAATGGGGATGTTCCTGGCGGTTAGTCATGGGATTTCCTTGCTCTGGAGATGGGGCCCCGGGCGCCGGGGCCCGGAGCCTCACCGCGCCTTGACCTCGGACCACAGCTGCTGGAAGGTCTGCAGCCGCTCGCCTTCCAGGGTCGGCGTGAACCGCAGCCGATCCAGGTCCGCCTCGGAGGGCTGGATCGGCGGCTGGGTCAGCACCTCGTCCAGGTAGGGCACGGCCGCCGCGTTGGGGCTGGCGTAGTAGTTGTAGTTGGAGAGCTGGGCCCCGACCTCGGCATCCAGCAGGTAGTCGATGAAGGCATGGGCCAGCTCGGGGTTCGGGGCCTGAGCCGGGATCATCATGGTGTCGACCCACATCTCGGCCCCCTCGTCGGGGATCATGAAGGCCAGGTTCTCGAAGGAGTCGGGGTCCTCGCCCCGGGCGAACAGGAAGTCGCCGTTGAAGCTCATGCCGACATGGGTCACCCCCCGGGCCAGCTGCTGCAGGGCCGGCGTGCCGTCGGCGAAGCCGCTGAAGTTGTCGCGCCCCTTGGTCTCGATCAGCAGCTGCGCCGCCTCGCGCCAGGCCGCCATGTCGGTGCAGTCGTAGCCGTGGCCCAGGTAGGCGCAGGCGCTGGACAGCGCCACCTGGCCGTCGCCGATCAGCCCGAACGGATAGGTGTCGTTGCGCGCGGGGTCGAACAGTAGCGACCAGCTCTTGGGCGCGTCGGGGAAGGACTCGGTGTTGTAGACGAGGCCGGTGGTGCCCCATTGGTAGGGCACCGAGTAGCGCCCCCCGGGATCGTAGGCGGGGTTCCGGAACTGCGCCATGACGTTGTCGAGATTATCCAGCCGCTCGCGGTCCAGCGGCTGGACCAGGCCGGTCTCGATCAGCCGCGGCACATAGTAGTTGGACGGCACGATGATGTCGTACTGGGAGACGCCGCCGGCGTTGAGCTTGGCGAACATCTCCGGGTTGGAGTTGAAGTAGTTCTGGACCACCTCGACATCGTGCTCGGCCTCGAAGGCCTCGACGATGGCCGGATCCATGTACTCCGTCCAGTTGAACAGGTAGAGCTTGCCTTCCTCGGCCTGGACCTGCCCGGCCAGGGCGAGCCCGCCTAGCGACAGGGCCATGGCGATCTTGTTGTTGTGGCGTTGCATCGGTGGCGCTCCTCCTTTGCGTGGGCAATGTGGCGTTCGGCGTCCCCGACCGCGGGCCGGGGACGCCGACGCTCAGCGCGCCTGCACCTCGGACCACAGCTGCTGGAAGGTCTGCAGCTGCTCGCCCTCGAGGGTCGGCGTGAAGCGCAGCCGCTCCAGGTCCGCCTCGGAGGGCTGGATCGGCGGCTGGGTGATGGCCTCGTCCAGGTACGGCTCGGCCGCCGCGTTGGGACTGGCGAAGTAGTTGTAGTTGGAGAGCTGGGCCCCGACCTCCGCGTCCAGGATGAAGTCGATGAACTTGTGCGCCAGCTCCGGGTTCGGCGCCTGCGCCGGAATCATCATGGCGTCGACCCACATCTCGGCGCCCTCGTCGGGGATCATGAACTCCAGGTGCTCGAAGGAGGCCGGGTC
This sequence comes from Halomonas koreensis, assembly GCF_031451675.1. Classification (NCBI taxonomy): domain Bacteria; kingdom Pseudomonadati; phylum Pseudomonadota; class Gammaproteobacteria; order Oceanospirillales; family Halomonadaceae; genus Halomonas; species Halomonas koreensis. The sequence goes on from NZ_JARWAK010000011.1 coordinate 29,471, forward strand.
TTCCTCCTTGTAGAAGAAGTAGTCGCCGCTGTAGGTCAGGCCGGCGTGGATCACGCCCCGGGCCAGCTGCTGCAGTGCCGGGGTGCCATCGGTGAAGCCGCTGAAGGTGTCGCGGTTCTTGGCCTCGATCAGCAGGCGGGCGGCCTCCTTCCACTGCTCGGGGTCGGTGCAGTCGTAGCCGTGGCCCAGGTAGGCGCAGGCCCCGCCCAGGCTGACCTGGCCGTCGCCCATCAGCGCGAAGGGATGGCCCGGGTTGACCTCGGGATCGAAGAACAGCGACCAGCTCTTGGGCGCGTCGGGGAAGGTCTCGGCGTTGTAGATGATGCCGGTGGTGCCCCACTGGTAGGGGGCGCTGTAGCGGCCGCCCGGATCGTAGCTCGGGTCCTCGAACTGGGCCTTGACGTTGTCGATGTTGTCGAGCTGGGAGCGATCCAGCTCCTGGACCAGGCCCGTCTTGATCAAGCGCGGGATGTAGTAGTTGGAGGGCACGATGACGTCGTACTGGGAGACGCCGCCGGCGTTGAGCTTGGCGAACATCTCCGGCAGCGAGTTGAAGTAGTTCTGCACCACGTCGACGTCGTACTCGGCCTCGAAGGCCTCGATGATGGCCGGGTCCATGTACTCGGTCCAGTTGAACAGGTACAGCTTGTCTTCCGCGGCCTGGGCCTGGCCGGCGAGCGCGAGCCCGCCCAGCGAGACGGCCATGACGATCTTGTCGAGTTTCATTGTTGGACTCCTCGTGATCCCTGGGGACTGGTGGTGACGGCTCAGGTCGGCCGACGGCGGTTGAAGACGAGACTCAGGACGGCGGCGACGGCCACCGCGGCGATCATCAGGGTGGCGATGGCGTTGATCTCCGGCGAGACGCCACGCTTGATGGCCCCCCAGATGTAGATCGGCAGGGTCGCGCTCTCCGGCCCGGCGGTGAAGAAGCTGATGACGAAGTCATCGATGGACAGCGTGAAGGACAGGAAGAAGGCCGAGATCAGCGCGGGCTTGATGGTCGGCAGCATGAAGTGCAGCACCCGCTTGATCGGCGTCGCATAGAGGTCCTTGGCGGCCTCGAACAGGGTCGGGTCCAGGCCGACGAAGCGCGAATAGATGATCAGCGCCACGAAGGGGACCTGGAAGGTCACGTGGGCGATGATCATGGTGCCGAGCCCGGGCTGCAGCAGGCCGGTCCATTCGTGGATCTGCACGAAGAAGGCCATCTCCGAGATCCCGAAGACGATGTCCGGCAGCACGATCGGCAGGTAGATCAGCACGATCAGCCAGCCCAGCTTGCGGTGGCGATGGCGATACATGCCGTAGCCGAACACGCAGCCGATCACCAGGGCCACCACCGAGGAGACGATGGCCAGCACCATGCTGTTGGCGAAGGCCGACAGGATCTCCTCGTTGCCCATCAGGCGCTCGTACCAGCGCCAGGAGAAGCCGGTGAAGCTGGCCGCGCTGTTGGTGGCGTTGAAGGAGAACAGCACGACCACCGCCAGGGGCAGGTAGAGGAAGGCCAGGGTCAGCCACCAGAAGGCGGTCAGGCCGCGATGCAGGGTCCGCTTTCTCATATCACCACCTCCTCGCCGCCGCCCAGGCGCTTGCCGATGCGGCGCATCACATAGAGGCCGATGAAGGTCGCCAGCAGCATCAGGATCGCGCCGGCGGCCCCCAGCGGCCAGTTGGCCCCGCCGGAGAACTGGTTGGCCACCAGGTTGCCGAGCATCATGCCCTTGCCGCCGCCGAGCAGCTCGGGGATGACGTACATGCCGAAGGCCGGGATGGCCACCAGCACGATGCCCGCCAGCAGGCCCGGCAGGGTCTGCGGGAAGACGGCGTGCCAGAAGGCACGCACGGGACTGGCATAGAGATCCTGGGCGGCCTCCACCTGGGCGGTGTCGAGCTTCTCGAAGGCCCCGTAGAGCGGCAGCACCATGAAGGGCAGGAAGTTGTAGACCAGCCCCAGGGTGACCGCGAAGTTGGAGGGATACAGGCCCATGTTGGGGGCGATCAGCCCCAGGCCCTCGGCCAGGCCGGACAGCGGGGTGCCCGGCGCCAGCAGGTTCATCCAGCCGAAGGTGCGGATCACCTGGTTGGTCCAGGACGGCACCACCACCGCCAGCAGCAGGATCGGCCGCCACTTCTCGCGACAGGTGGTGATGTAGTAGGCGATGGGATAGGCCACCACCACCACCAGGCCGGTGGACACCAGGGTCTGCCACAGCGAGCGCAGCAGGGTGTAGAGGTTGCCCGGGCTCCAGCCCAGGAAGCCGAAGCCGGCCAGGCGCTCGAAGGAGGCCAGCGACAGCGGCATCTCGGGCAGGCCGTAGGGGCCGTTGGTCATGAAGGCCACGCCCATCAGGTAGGCGCTGGGCAGGACCAGGAAGATGAAGATCCAGGAGGCGCCGGGCGCCACGGTCAGCAGCAGGTGTCGCGCCTCGCTGACCATGGCCCGGCTGCGGGCGGTGGGCGTTACGCCGATATAGGACATGTGCGTCTCCTCACTCGCTCAGGGTGACGAGGTCTTCCGGCGCCACCACCACCGTGACCCGGTCGCCCACCTCGGGCAGGTGCCGGCCGCGGTTGTTGACCGTGGCCTGCAGCGTGGTGTCGCCGATCTCGAGGCGGAACTCGGCATGGCTGCCGCGATAGAGGCGCTCGGCCACCGTGGCCGGCACGTGGTTGGCGCCCTCCACCTCGCCGGGCAGCAGGTCCAGGGTCTCGGGGCGGATCAGCAGCAGCTCGCCCTCCCCGGCCTCCTCGGCGGTGAGCGTGCCCAGGGCGGTGGTCAGCCGGTCGCCCTGGCGCTCGCGGACCGGATAGAGGTTGTCATGGCCCATGAAGCGGGCGACGAAGGCGTTGACCGGGCGCTCGTAGACTTCCCGGGGCGCGCCGACCTGCTGGATGTTGCCGCCGTTGAGCACGGCGATGCGGTCGGACATGACCATCGCCTCGTCCTGGTCGTGGGTGACGAAGACGAAGGTCATGCCCAGGCGCTTCTGGACCCGCAGCAGCTCCACCTGGAGCTGGCTGCGCAGGCCCGCGTCCAGGGCCGAGAGCGGCTCGTCGAGCAGCAGCACGTCCGGCTCGCAGACCAGCGCCCGGGCCAGGGCGATGCGCTGACGCTGCCCCCCGGAGAGCTGGTCGACCCGCCGGTCCACCAGGTCGCCGAGCTTGATGAACTCGGCGATCTCGTCGACCTTGGCGTCGCGCTCGGCGGCCGGCAGGCCGCGCATCTTGAGGCCGAAGGCCAGGTTGTCGCGCACCGAGAGGTGCGGGAAGAGCGCATAGGACTGGAAGACGGTGTTGACGCTGCGCCGGTGGGGGGGCACCTCGGTGAGGGTCTTGCCGCCCACCACCAGGGAGCCGTCGTCGGGCTCCTCGAGGCCGGCGAGGATGCGCAACAGGGTGGTCTTGCCGCAGCCGGAGGGGCCCAGCAGGGTGAAGAACTCGCCGGCCCGGATCTCCAGGTCGACGCCGTCGAGCGCCACGGTGTCGCGACCGAAGCGCTTGTGCAGTCCCTGCATCTCGATGGAGGACGCCTTTCGGCCCGCCGCCTCCTGCGGCGTCTCCTCGGCGGCCGGGGTGGCCCCCGGCTGATCGGCAATGTCCGCCGTGATGGTCTCGCTCATGGGGGTGCCCTCTTGGGTTGTCCGCGGCCTCGCTCAGAGCCGGTCGCGCAGTTTGTAGAATTGGGTGGCCAGCACCAGCAGCGGCTTGCGCAGGGCGCGGCCGCCGGGGAATCGGCGATGCGGCATCGCCGCGAAGACATCGAAGCGCTCGCTCTGCCCGGCGATGGTCTCGGCCATCAGCTTGCCGGCCAGCCCCGCGAGCGCCATCCCGTGGCCCGAGTAGCCCTGGGCGTAGTAGAGGTTGCGCTCCAGGCGGCCGAAGTCCGGGGCGCGGTTGAGCGTGATCGCCACGTCCCCGCCCCAGCGGTACTCGATGGGCACGCCCTCGAGCACCGGGAAGAGCCGGGCGATCTTGGCATCCATGCGCGCCTCCAGTCGCGGCGGCTCGCGCCCGTCGTAGCTGACCTCCCCGCCATAGATGAGGCGTCGGTCCGCCGACAGCCGGTAGTAGTCGAGCACGAAGTTGGCGTCGGCCAGGGCATCGTTCTGCGGCAGTACCCGGGCGGCCTGGTCCTCGGTCAGCGGGGCGGTGGCGATCATGTAGTTGGCGGCGCGCATGATGCGGCCCGAGAGCTCGGGCACCAGGCCGCGATGGTAGGCGTTGGTCGCCAGCACCAGATGGTCCGCGGTGACGCGCCCGCCGGCGGTGACCACCGTGGCCGGCTCGCCGCGCCGGATCTCGAGGGCCGCGCTGTGGGGGTGCAGGCGCACGCCGGCGCGCTGGGCGGCCCGGGCCAGGCCCAGGGTGTAGTTGAGGGGATGGAGGTGGCCGCCCTCGCGGTCGTAGAGGGCCGCCGGATAGGCATCGGACACCACGTGCTCACGCAGGGCATCGCCTTCCAGCCAGTCCAGGGCGTCATAGTCGTAGTCCCGGGCGAGTTGCTCGCGGAAGGCCTCGAGCTCGCGCACATGGCGGGGCTTGACCGCCGCATGGAGGTAGCCCCAGGCCATCTCGCAGGGGATGCCGTGCCGCTCGACCAGCTCGGCGGTGAGGCGCACCGCCTCGCGGCTCATCTCCCAGATTTCCCGGGCGCGGGGCAGGCCCAGGGCCCGCTGGACGGTATCGATCTCGGTTCCCAGGCCGGGCAGGATCTGGCCCCCGCTGCGACCCGAGGCGCCATGCCCCACCTCGCCGGCCTCGAGCAGCACCACCGAGTAGCCGCGCTCGGCCAGGTGCAGGGCCGTGGAGCAGCCGGTGACCCCCGCCCCGATCACGCAGATGTCGGCACGAACCTCGCCCTCCAGGGGCTGGCAGGGCTCGAGCTCGACGGCGATGGACGCGCGATACCAGGAGGCCGGGCCGTCGATGACGGAACTGAGCATAGTGGGCACCTGTTATTGTTGTTGAATACTTTTACCGAAGCGACGGAGCAGCGAGGGAGGCCGCCCGTCGCTTCGATCTGGCTCTTAGTCTGACACCAGGCACCGACAGGATGTCAAGTATTCCACAACAAAACTCCCGAACTTTAATAAAAACCTTTTCAATTCAGCACATTGAAAACCAAGCACCCTGACGCCTCCTTCCTCGAGCGCCTGCGGAAGGCGACGCCTCGCCGCCTCGGCCGGCCTCCGCGCACGCCTCGCCGAAGCGTTGAGAATCTCGCACCTTGACAGCACGGCACGACGCCGGGCGAGGCCGCAGGTCCTTGATGATGAAACAAAAAGGGCATTCCGGCGATTCTCGCGGCTGGCCGGGCCGGCCACAAGGGCGGCGAGAGGAGGCCGGCGGGAACGCCGAGCGGGAGGAGGCGAGGCCACGGACGTCCCGCTCGGGACGTCCGTGGCGGAGAGGTCTCAGATATCGAGGCGCGCCTTGACCCGGCCGAAGGCCGCCAAGGCGAGCTCGAGGTCCTCGCGGGTCAGGGCCGCCGACACCTGGGTGCGGATGCGGGCCTTGCCCTTGGGCACCACCGGGTAGGAGAAGGCGATCACGTAGACGCCCTCGGCGAGCATCTCCTCGGCGAAGCGCGCCGCCAGGGCGGCGTCGTGCAGCATCACCGGCACGATGGGGTGCTCGCCGGGCAGCAGCTCGAACCCCAGACCCTCGAGCCCCCGGCGGAAGAAGGCGGTGTTTTCCTTGAGCCGATCGCGGAGCTCGCTGGATTCGGCGGCCAGTTCCAGGGCCTTGAGGGCACCGGCGACCACCGGGGGCGCCACGGTGTTGGAGAACAGGTAGGGCCGCGAGCGCTGGCGCAGCAGCTCGACGATCTCGCGGCGGGCGCTGGTGTAGCCCCCGCTGGCCCCGCCCAGGGCCTTGCCCAGGGTCCCGGTGAGGATGTCCACCCGATCCAGGCAGTTCCGGTACTCGTGGCTGCCACGACCGCCCTCGCCCAGGAAGCCGGTGGCGTGGCAGTCGTCGACGTGCACCAGGGCGCCGTAGCGCTCGGCCAGGTCGCAGATCTCGTCCAGCCGGGCGATATAGCCGTCCATGGAGAAGACGCCGTCGGTGGTGATCAGCTTGAAGCGCGCGCCTGCGGCGTCGGCGGCCCGGAGCTGGGCCTCCAGGTCGGCCATGTCGCTGTTGCGATAGCGATAGCGGCTTGCCTTGCACAGCCGCACCCCGTCGATGATGCTGGCGTGATTGAGCTCGTCGGAGATCACCGCATCCTCGGGCCCCAGCAGGGTCTCGAACAGCCCGCCGTTGGCGTCGAAGCAGGACGGGTAGAGGATGGTGTCCTCGGTGCCCAGGAAGTCGCTGAGCCTCGCCTCGAGGGTCTTGTGCAGGGTCTGGGTCCCGCAGATGAAGCGCACCGAGGCCAGGCCGTAGCCCCACTCCTCCAGGCCGGCCATGGCGGCCGCCTTGACCTCGGGATGCTGGGCGAGCCCCAGGTAGTTGTTGGCGCACAGATTCAGGACCTCGCCGTCCCGAGCCACGCCCACATGGGCGCCCTGGGGCGTGGCCAGCTCGCGCTCGCGCTTGGTCAGGCCGGCCTGCTCGATGGCCGCGAGTTCGTCGCGCAGGTGCTGTCGAAAATCGCCGTACATGATGTCGTATCCTTCTCGTTGCGTCGGCCCATCCAATCTTGGCGCTGTTCCGGAATCCCGGGAAGCGATGAGCGTCTCCGGTGACAGGTCCCGGCGTGCCGGACCATCGCGAGCCCCATCCCTGGGCGCTACCGACGCCGTCCGGAGCGGTGCTCCGCCCCATGGCGCGGGCCCCTCGCGACTCCTTGTCCCCGGCACGCATCTCTTGCGGGCACTATGCGTAGATCGATCAATCCCAGTTGAGGATCACCTTGCTGGCCTCGCCGGCCAGCATGGCCTGGAAGCCCTGCTCGAAGTCGGCATAGGGCAGGCGATGGGTGATCACCGGCGAGATGTCCATGCCGGACTCCACCATCACCGACATCTTGTACCAGGTCTCGTACATCTCCCGGCCGTAGACCCCCTTGATGGTCAGCATGTTGAAGATCACGGTGTTCCAGTCGATGGCCAGCTCCTCGGTGGGAATGCCGAGCATCGCCACCTTGCCGCCGTGGCACATGTTGGCGAGCATGTCCTGGAAGGCCGCGGGGCTGCCGGACATCTCCAGGCCCACGTCGAAGCCCTCGGTCATGCCCAGCGAGCGCTGCACCTCGGCCAGGCTCTCCTCCCGGACATCGACGGTGCGCGTGGCACCGAGGGTGCGGGCCAGCGCCAGCCGGGCCGGATTCAGGTCGGTCACCACCACGTGGCGGGCGCCGGCGTGGCGGCACACGGCGGCGGCCATGGCGCCGATCGGCCCGGCGCCGGTGATCAGCACGTCCTCGCCCAGGACATCGAACTGCAGGGCGGTGTGCACCGCATTGCCCAGCGGATCGAACAGCGCCGCCACGTCCAGGTCGATGCCGGGGCGGTGCTCCCAGACGTTGGACATCGGCAGGGCCACGTACTCGGCGAAGGCACCGGGCCGGTTCACGCCGATGCCCCGGGTATGGGCGCACAGGTGGCGGCGGCCCGCCAGGCAGTTGCGGCAGCGGCCGCAGACCACGTGCCCCTCCCCCGAGACGATCTGACCGGGGTGGAAGTCGTTGACGTTGGAGCCCACCTCGACGATCTCGCCGACGAACTCGTGGCCGACCACCATGGGCACCGGAATGGTCTGCTGCGCCCAGCTGTCCCAGTTGTAGATGTGCAGATCGGTGCCGCAGATCGCCGTGCGCTTGACCCGCACCAGGACATCGTTGATGCCGACCTCGGGCTCGGGCACATCCTCCAGCCAGAGCCCGGGGGACGCCTCTCGCTTGACCAGCGCCTTCATACGCGCCTCCTCGATTCCATGAATGGGGTCCTCCCTGACTGGCAATCCCCGCCGAGAGGGCTACCATGGAGGAATTAATTCCAGCATAGTGGAATAAGTGCACTATGCAAGAATAAATTCCATCATATTGAACAAGGAGACCCGCAGGTGACCACGACGCCTCCGACCTCGAGCGGCGGTCAGCTGCTCTGCGACCGCGTCATCGAGCTGCGCAAGCAGCGCGGCCTGACCCTGGACCAGCTGGCGTCCGCCTGCGGGGTCAGCCGCTCGATGCTCAGCCAGATCGAGCGCGGGCGCGCCAACCCCACCCTGGCGGTGACCCTGCGCATCGCCCAGGCCTTCGGACTGAGCATCGGCGACTTGGTCGACCAGCCGTGGACCGCCTCCAGCATCGAAGTGGTGCGCGGCGACGACGCCACCCACCTGTTCCGCGACGATCGCGAGTGCCGGATCCGCACCCTGTCGCCGTTGCACCTGGAGAAGCACGTGGAGTTCTACGAGCTGCGCATCGCGCCCCAGGCCAGCCTGCGCAGCGCCCCGCACTTCGAGGGCACACGGGAATTATTGACCATTACCCGGGGGCGCGCCCGGGTCGTGGCCGGCGACAACGAGTGCCAGCTGGGGGAAGGGGATTCGGCGCACTATCATGCCGACCAGGAGCACGTCATCGAGAACGAGAGCGACGAGGAACTGCTGGCCTTCCTGGTGGTGACCTACGAATAGCGTGCGGGGTAAGGGGCGAGGAGCCCGACACGGCGCCTCGCGGGTGCGTCAGCCAGTCAGTCGCCGCACACCGGGCAGGCGGGATCCCGGGGCACCCGGAAATGGCGCCACTGGCCGCCCAGGCCGTCGAAGGTGGAGAGTCCGCGATGGGGCTGGCCGGCGCCGCTGATCAGCTTCAGGGCCTCCAGGGCCTGAAAGCAGCCGATCAGGCCGACCAGGGGGGCGACCACGCCGTTCTCGGCGCAGCGCAGTTCCTCGTCGCCGCCCTCGCCGGGCGGATAGAGGCAGGCGTAGCAGGGCGACTCGGCATCGCGGGGATCGAAGACCGCCAGCTGGCCGGAGAAGCGGATCGCCGCGCCGGACACCAGGGGCACCCCGGCCTCGCGGCAGGCAGCATTGACGGCATAGCGGCTCTCGAAGCGATCGGTGCAGTCGAGCACCACGTCGGCATCGGCCACCGCGGCGGCCAGGGCCTCGCCCGTGAGCCGCGCGGTGACGGCACGCACCTCGCAGCCCGGGTTCACCGCCAGGGCCGCCTCCCGGGCGGACTCGGCCTTGGGCCGATCGAGGTCGGCGGTGCCATGGGCGATCTGGCGTTGCAGGTTGGAGAGCTCGACGGTGTCGTCGTCGGCCAGGGTCAGCCGGCCGACGCCGGCGGCGGCGAGGTACAGCGCCACCGGCGACCCCAGCCCGCCGGCGCCGACCACCAGGGCGTGCCCGGCCAGCAGGCGCTCCTGGCCGGCGATGTCGATCTGCTCGAGCATGATCTGTCGGCTGTAGCGCAGCAGCGCCTGGTCATTCATCGCGCTCACTTGCCCTCGAACTCCTCGATGTCGGGAACGTGCAGGGAGAATTCCTCCTTGACCTCCTCCATCACCACGTAGCTCTTGGACTCCTTGACCCCGGGAAGGGTCAGCACCACCTCGCCGAGCAGCTGGCGATAGGCCGACATCTCGGGGATCCGGCACTTGAGGATATAGTCGAACTGGCCCGATACCAGGTGGCATTCCTGGATCTGGGGCAGCTTGGCCACGGCGCGACGGAACTCGTCGAACACCGAGGGCGACTGGGTCTCCAGGCTGATCTCGACGAACACCAGCAGGTTGGCCTTCAGGGCTCGGGGGTCGAGCTGTGCCTTGTAGCCGCGGATCACCCCGGCGCGCTCCAGGCGCTTGACGCGCTCCAGGCAGGGGGTGGTGGACAGGCCGACCTGGGAGGCCAGGTCGACGTAGGAGATGCGGGCGTTTTCCTGCAGGCAGCGCAGGATCTTGAGGTCGATACGGTCGAGCGAGCGAGTCTTGGTTTTCATTGTGGTCCTGGCACGCCGGTCAGCGTTGTCGATCGAGCCACGGCCGAGCTTTCACCGGATCATCACCGCAAAACGGCAAGGTTCTGGCATGGATGCATGAATAGTCGGCGGTGGCTGGCGTTTTTTTCTGTTTTTAGGTGTACCACACCCGCCGGGGCCGCCTCCAGCCCCGCGCTCAACGCCGCCCCAGGCTGACCCGCTCCAGCCCGGCCAGGTCGCGCCGGCTGGCCACCGCCCGGTAGCCCGCCGCGGTCAGGGCGGCACGCACCGCCGCGCCCTGCTCGGCGCCGTGCTCCAGCGCCAGCCAGCCGCCGGGCTCGAGGTGCGCCCGAGCCGAGGCCACCAGGTGGCGCAGGTCGGCCAGGCCGCCGTCCGCCGCCACCAGGGCGCTGCGCGGCTCGAAACGCACGTCGCCGCGCGCCAGGTGGGGATCGTCGTCGGCCAGGTAGGGGGGATTGGAAACGATCATCGCGAAGCGCTCGTCGGCCAGCGCCGCGAACCAGTCGCTGACCACAAAGCGCGCATTGGGGATCCCCAGCCGCTCGGCGTTGCCGGTCGCCAGGGCCACCGCCTCGGGGCGCAGATCGACGCCGGTCACCGCCCAGCCCGGCCGCTCGCTGGCGAAGGCCAGCGCCACCGCACCGGTGCCGGTGCCCAGGTCGAGCAGGCGCCCGGCGTCGCCCGCCTCGGCCAGGGCGGCCTCCACCAGGGTCTCGGTGTCCGGGCGGGGGATCAGGGTCGCCGGCGAGGTGGCCAGCGGCAGGCCCCAGAACTCGCGCTCGCCGGTCAGGTGAGCCACCGGCCGCCCCTCGGCCCGGGCCGTGACCAGCGCCGCGAAGCGCGTCTCGTCGTCCGGCGCGGCTTCCCTGTCGCCCCAGGTGTAGAGCCAGGTGCGGTCGACCCCGAGCACATGGCACAGCAGCACCTCGGCGTCGAGCCGCGCGCTTGGCGAGCCGGCGTCGCGCAGGCGCTGGGCGGCCCGGGCCAGCAGCAGGTCGAGGCGCATCACCCCTCCTGCTGCAGCGCCGCCAGCTGCTCGGCCTGGTACTCGTGGATCAGCGGCTCGATCACCTCGTCGAGCTGCTCGCCGCCGATCACCTCGCCGAGCTTGTAGAGGGTCAGGTTGATACGGTGGTCGGTGACCCGCCCCTGGGGAAAGTTGTAGGTGCGGATGCGCTCGCTGCGATCGCCGGAGCCCACCAGCGAGCGGCGCTCGTCGGCCTGCTGCTGGCGCTGGCTGTCCTGGGCGGCCTGCTTGAGGCGGGCGGCCAGCAGCGACATCGCCTTGGCGCGGTTCTTGTGCTGGCTGCGCTCCTCCTGGCACTCGACCACCACCCCGGTGGGCAGGTGGGTGAGGCGGATCGCCGAGTCGGTGGTGTTGACGTGCTGGCCGCCGGCGCCGCTGGCGCGGAAGGTGTCGACGCGCAGGTCGTTGGGATCGATGGCCACGTCGCCGACCTCGTCGGCCTCGGCCATCACCGCCACGGTGCAGGCCGAGGTGTGGATGCGCCCCTGGGACTCGGTGGCCGGCACCCGCTGCACCCGGTGGGCGCCGGACTCGAACTTGAGCCGGCCATAGACGCCCTCGCCCTTGATCCGCGAGATGATCTCCTTGTAGCCGCCCTGGTCGCCGTGGCTGGCGCTGACCACCTCGACCTTCCAGTCGTGCTGCTCGGCGTAGCGGGAATACATGCGGAACAGGTCGCCGGCGAACAGCGCCGCCTCGTCGCCGCCGGTGCCGGCGCGGATCTCCAGGAAGACGTTGCCGGCGTCGTCGGGGTCGCGGGGGATCAGCAGCTGCTTGAGCCGCCCCTCCATGGCCTCGAGGCGCCGGCGGCCCTCGTCGAGTTCCAGTTCGGCCATCTCGCGCATCTCGGCATCGGCATCGTCGGCCAGGGCCCGGGCCGCCTCGATATCGCCCTCCACGCCACGATACTCGCCCCAGGCCTCGACCAGGGGCTCGAGTTCGGCGTACTCGCGGGAATAGTCGCGGAAGCGGGCCTGGTCGGCGATCACCTCGGGGTCCGCGAGCAGGGCGGCGAGTTCCTCGAAGCGCTCGGTGAAGGCGTCGAGTCGCTGACGCAGGGAAGCTTTCATCCAGGATGTCCTATCGGGAAGTGTCGGAAGGGGCGTCCAGCAGCAGCGCCGAGGCCGCCTCCAGCAGCTCCTGGCGCTCGTCGCTGGCGGCCTCGCGCAGGGCGACGGTGGGGCGATGGAGCAGACGGTTGGTCAGCTGGTGGGCGAGCCGCTGGACCACCGCCTCGGGATCCTCGCCCCGGGCCAACCGCGCCAGGGCCTCGTCCCGGGCCCGGTCGCGCAGCGCCTCACCGCGGGCGCGGACGTCGCGGATCAGCTCGCCGCCGCTGCGCAGCCGCCGCTGATGCTGCCAGCGATCCACGCCATGCTCGATCAGCGACTCGGCCTGGTCGGCGGCCACCTGGCGATGGCGGCGGTTCTCCTCGATGACCTCCTCGAGATCGTCGACGGTATAGAGGAAGACGTCGGAGAGCCGCCCCACCTCGGGCTCGATGTCCCGAGGCACGGCGATGTCGACCATGAATACCGGCCGGTGGCGGCGCCGCTTGAGCGCCCGCTCCATCATGCCCTTGCCGAGGATCGGCAGCGGGGCGGCGGTGGAGGCGATGACGATGTCCGCCTCGACCAGGGCCTCGGGAATCTCGTCGAGGGTCACCGCCTCGCCGCCCAGGGGCGCGGCGAGCTGGTCGGCGCGCTCGCGGGTGCGATTGGCCACGGTCAGCCGGCGCACCCCGGCCTCGTGGAGGTGGCGCGCCACCAGCTCGATGGTCTCGCCGGCGCCGATCAGCAGCGCCGAGGCGCGGGAGAAGTCGTCGAAGATGCGGCTGGCCAGGCTGACCGCGGCGTAGGCCACCGACACCGGGTTCTGGCCGATGCCGGTCTCGGTGCGCACCTCCTTGGCCACGGCGAAGGTCTGCTGGAAGAGGCACTCCAGCTCACCGCCCATGCCGCGGGTGCGCCGCGCCACCTGGTAGGCCTCCTTGAGCTGCCCCAGGATCTGCGGCTCGCCCAGCACCATGGAATCCAGCCCCACCGCGACCCGCATCAGGTGACGGGCCGCCTCGTCGTCCAGGTAATGGTAGGCGCAGCGTGCCAGCGCCTCCACCTCCAGGCCGTGGAAGCGGCCCAGCCAGGCCAGGATCGCCTGCTCGCCGGCCTCCGCGGTGACGCAGTACAGCTCGGTGCGATTGCAGGTGGACAGCACCGCGGCCTCCTGCACCTCGGGCAGCACGCGTAGCTCGTCCAGCGCGGCCTCGAGCTGCGCGGGGCTGAAGGCGACCTGCTCGCGCACCTCGACGGTCGCGGTCCGGTGATTGATTCCCAGGGCAAGAAGGGTCATGCGTGTCGGCGTCTTCGCGATAGTGATCCGGCGTCCTCGGGCGGAGGGTGGCATGGCCTCGCCACCGATCCACGGCGCAGCATTCTACCACAGCGCAGGCGCGCGGGCGCCCCGGGGCGAGTACGCGCCTTTGCCCGGACCGGCGGAGCCGTTATGCTGGCGGCTCGTCCGACTGCTCGAGACTCGCATGCCCCGCGGAGCCCCCATGACGCCTCCCCGCCGCCGCCCGCTCGCCATCCTGGCCCTGGCCTTCGCGCTGGGCGGCTGCCAGACCCCGTCGTTCGTCGACGCCCCGCCGCCGGCGGACCCGCTGGCCGGCGCCCCGCCGATCACCCGGGGCCTGGACGCCGAGGGGCTGTCGACCCTGCTCACCGCGGAGATCGCCGGCCAGCGCGGCGACTATCGCCGCGCCACCCGGGACTACCTGGCGGTCGCCGAGCGCTACCGCGCCCCGGCGCTGGCCGAGCGCGCCGCCCTGGCGGCGCGCTTCGACGAGGACACCGGCCTGCTCGAGGAGGCCGCCCGGCGCTGGCAGGCCCTGGCCCCCGACAGCGAGGCCCCGGCCCGGCTGCGGGCCAGCCTGGCGGTGCAGCGGGGCGATTGGCCGACCGCCCTGGAGCAACGCCTGGCGCTGGACGGCGGCGAGCATGACGGCGCGCTGCTGACGCTGGTGGAGAGCGCGCTGGAGGCCGGCACCCCGCCCGCGCCGATGCTGCGGCGGCTGCGCGCTCACCTGGCCGGCGGCGAGGCCGGCCTCGAACCCGCCCTGGCCACCGCCCTGCTGGAGGTCGCCGCCGGCGAGCCCCGGGCGGCCCGGCGGCGCCTGGAGACGCTGACCGACGAGCACGGCGACCGGGCCTCGCTGTGGCGGGTGCGCGGCGAGCTGGCCCTGCAGACCCAGGCGCCGGAACGGGCCCGGGAGGCCGCCCGCCAGGGGCTGGCGACCGCGCCGGGCGACCCGCGCCTGATGCTGCTGCTGGCCCGGGCCGAGATCCGCCTGGGGCGCCTCGAGGCGGCCCAGGCCAGCACCGATGCCCTGCTCGACGATCATGGCGACCGGCCGGGACTGCGGCTGGCCCTGTCGCGACTTTACCTCGAGGAGGGCGCCCCCGAGGCGGCACGGCGGCTGCTGCTGCCCCTGGCCGGCGCGGACGACGCGCCCTCCGCGGCCTTCCTGCTGCTGGGCGGCATCGCCGAGCAGCAGGGGGAGGTCGACAACGCCCTCCTCTATTACCGCCAGGTGCCCGAGGGCGAGAACTTCCTGCTCGCCCGGCTGCGCGCCGCCCGCATGCTGATCGAGGACGACCGGCTGCTCGACGCCCGCTCCTTCCTGCGCCTGCAGCGCCTGCGCCACCCCGACGCCGCCTCCGAGCTGATCGGCCTCGAGGTCGAGCTGCTCGACGAGGCCGGCGCCACCGCCGAGGCCGACGCCCTGCTGGACAGCCGCCTGGACCGCCACCCGGACGATGCCCGGCTGCGCTACCTGCGCGCCATGCGCGCCTATCAGGACGGCGACCTGGCCGGCCTTGAGGCCGACCTGCGCGCCATCATCGCGCGCGACCCGGACAACGCCAACGCCCTCAACGCCCTGGGCTACACCCTGGCCGACGAAGATATCGAGGGCCGGCTCGACGAGGCCCGGGAGCTGATCGAGCGCGCCCACGCTCTGGCCCCCGACAACCCGGCGATCCTCGACAGCCTGGGCTGGGTCCGCTATCGCCAGGGCGACCCCGAAGCCGCCCTGCCCTGGCTTGAGCGCGCCTGGGAGGCCATGCCCGACCAGGAGGTCGCCGCCCACCTGATCGAGGTGCTGTGGATCCTCGGCGAGCGCGAGCGAGCCCGCGAGCTGGCGGCCGACGCCCTGGAACGCTTCGACCGCCGCCCGCGAATCGACGAGCTGCTCGAGCGCCTCCCCGCCCTCGCGCCCTGACACCGACGCCATGGAACCGACGATGCGACGCCCCGCTTGCTGCCTCCTTACCGGGCTGGTCCTCGCCCTGACCCTGCTGACCGGCTGCGCCAGCCGCGCCCCGGCTCCCGACGCCCCCCGCGCCGAGGGCGACTGGCAGGCCCAGCGCGACCGCCTGGCCGACCTCGAGACCTGGGAACTGACCGGCAAGGCCGGGCTGCGCACCCCCGAGGACAGCACCAGCGCCAACCTCGACTGGCGCCAGACGCCCTACCATTTCCGCATCCTGCTCAGCGGCCCCTTCGGCAGCGGCCGCAGCGTCCTGGAAGGCCGCCAGGGGCGGGTCTCGCTGACCACCGGCGAGGGCCGCTTCGAGGCCGCGAGCCCCGAGGCGCTGATGCGCCAGCGCCTCGGCTGGTCGCTGCCGGTGGCCGCGCTCGGCGACTGGGTTCGCGGCCTGCCGGCCGCGGACCGGCCGCACCGCCTGGAGCGCGACGCCAAGGGGTTCCCGGCCCGGCTCGAGCAGGACGGCTGGACCATCGACTATCGCGACTGGACTCGCGCCGGCGGCCTGTGGCTGCCCCGCCGCATGGCCCTGAGCTATGGCGACCTGGACGTCACCCTGGTGGTGACCCGCTGGCGACCGGAGGCGAGCGATGCCTGATACCGCCCGCCTCCGCCTGCCGGCGCCGGCCAAGCTCAACCGCATGCTGCACATCACCGGCCGTCGCGGCGACGGCTACCACGAGCTGCAGACCCTGTTCCAGTTCCTCGACCACGGCGACACCCTGAGCCTGGCGCCGCGGGACGACGGCGAGCTGCGCCTGACGCCGACGCTTCCCGGCGTCGCCGACGGCGACAACCTGATCCTGCGCGCCGCCCGGGCGCTGCGCGAGGCGACCGGCTGCCGGCGCGGCGCCGACCTCCACCTGGAGAAACGCCTGCCCATGGGCGGCGGCCTGGGCGGCGGCAGCAGCGACGCCGCCACCGCCCTGCTCGGGCTGAACCGCCTCTGGGGACTCGAGCTGTCGCTCGACGCCCTCGCCGAGCTGGGCCTGACCCTGGGCGCCGACGTGCCGGTCTTCGTGCGCGGCCACGCCGCCTGGGCCGAGGGCGTGGGCGAGCGGCTGACGCCGGTGACGCTCGACAGCCCCTGGTTCGTGGTCGTCCACCCCGGTGTGGCGGTCGCCACCCCGGCGGTGTTCCAGGCGCCGCAATTGACACGCGACACCCCCCCGATTACCATGGCGCGCGCACTTCAGGGGGGAACGGCGAGCTGGCGCAACGACTGCGAGCCCACGGTCCGGGAGCTGCATCCCGAGATCGGCGAAGCGCTCGACTGGTTGCGCGACCGGGCACCGGCCATGCTCACCGGAACCGGCGCCTGTGTCTTCGCCCGACTGGACCGGGAAGCCGACGCCCAGGCGCTGCTGGCCGAGATGCCGTCGCGCTGGCAGGCCTTCGCGGCGCGGGGGCGCAATCGCTCTCCTCTCCATGATGCTCTGGATCGATGACCGCCCCGTCCACGGCGGCCCCAAGGTTCGATCCGGCACGGTAAAGGTTGCTGGGGTATAGCCAAGCGGTAAGGCAGCGGTTTTTGGTATCGCCATGCGCAGGTTCGAATCCTGCTACCCCAGCCATTTCCCTTCCGGACGATCCCGATCCGAACCCTGATGTCCCAACACTGCAAAGGTGGCTGCGCGTGTCAAATTTGATGGTTTTCGCCGGGAACGCCAATCCCGAACTCGCCCAGAAGGTCGCCGAGAGCCTGGACAACCGGCTGGGCAACGCCACGGTCGGCCAGTTCAGCGACGGCGAAGTCGCGGTCGAGATCAACGAGAACGTGCGCGGCAAGGATGTCTTCGTCCTGCAGCCCACCTGTGCCCCGACCAACGACAACCTGATGGAAATGATCCTGATGGTGGACGCCCTGCGCCGGGCCTCCGCCAGCCGGGTCACCGCCGTGGTGCCCTACTTCGGCTACGCCCGTCAGGACCGTCGCGTCCGCTCCGCCCGGGTGCCGATCTCCGCCAAGATCGTCGCCGACATGATGGTCAAGGCCGGCGTCGACCGGGTGATGACCATGGATCTTCACGCCGACCAGATCCAGGGCTTCTTCGACGTGCCGGTGGACAACGTCTACGGCTCGCCGATCCTGCTCGATGACATCGAGCGCCAGAACTACGACGACCTGGTGGTGGTTTCCCCGGACGTGGGCGGCGTGGTCCGCGCCCGCGCCATCGCCAAGCAGCTCAACGCCGATCTCGCCATCATCGACAAGCGCCGCCCCCAGGCCAACCAGGCCCAGGTGATGCACATCATCGGCGAGATCCAGGACCGCACCTGCGTGGTGGTCGACGACATGATCGACACCGCCGGCACCCTGTGCAAGGCCGGCGAGGCGCTCAAGGATCACGGCGCCCGCCGCGTGGTGGCCTACGCCACCCACCCGATCCTGTCCGGCCCGGCGGTCGACAACATCACCGGCTCGGTGCTCGACGAGGTGGTGGTCACCGACACCATCCCGCTGGCCGAGCCGGCGCGGCGCAGCGGCCGCATCCGTCAGCTCAGCGTGGCCGGCCTGATCGCCGAGGCGATCCGCCGGGTCAGCAACGAGGAATCCGTCAGCGCCATGTTCCACTGAGGAACGGGCGCCGGAACGTGCCCTTCGGGGCGTCCGGAAGCGTCGGGGTCTGGTCGCGGGCCCCGGCGTCTTCCCTACTTCAAAGCAAGAGGCAACTCCATGTCCGATTACACTCTCACAGCCAGCGTTCGCAGCGACCTGGGGAAAGGTGCGAGCCGCCGCCTGCGTCGCGCGAACCAGCAGGTGCCGGCCATCATCTATGGTGGCGAGCAGGCACCCGAGACCATCGCCGTCGACAAGACCGCCTTCTACAAGGCGATCGAGGAAGAGGCCTTCTTCTCTTCCGTGATCAACCTGGAAGTGGACGGCAAGGCCCAGCAGGTCGTGGTGCGTGACCTCCAGCGTCACCCCTACAAGCCGCTGGTCACCCACGCCGACTTCATGCGCGTCGACGCCACTCACGAGATCACCATGCGCGTGCCGCTGCACGTGGTGAACGCCGAGACCGCCAAGGGCATCAAGGACGAGGGCGGCGAGCTGCACGTCCTGGCCAACGAGGTCGAGGTCAGCTGCCTGCCCAAGAACCTGCCGGACTACCTGGAAATCGACATCGCCGATGTCGCCCTGGGTACCACCCTGCACCTGTCCGACCTGACCCTGCCGGCCGGCGTGACCCTGGTCGAGCTGAGCCATGGCGAGGACCATGACCAGGCCGTGCTCAGCATCACCCAGGCCAAGGTCCGCGGCGGCGACGCCGGGGAAGGCGAAGAAGGCGAGTCCGCCGAGGGCGGCGCCGAGGACGAGGGCAGCGCCGAGTAACTCGGTATTGTCAGGGCCGCGCCTTGCGGCGCGGCCCCCTCTTCCCGATCAAGCGCTCCGGCGCTTGATTTTTTTTGGGCCCGCCGCCGGCGCGACCCCGACTCGGGTCGGCGGCTCCAGTGGAGGCAGTGAAGATGCGTCAGGTCAAAGCCATCATCGGACTGGCCAACCCCGGCCCGGACTACGAGGCCACCCGCCACAATGCCGGTGCCTGGCTGCTCGAGGCCCTGCTGCGCCAGACCGGCGGAGAGCTGCGCCCGGAGAAGAAGTTCCTGGGGCGCTACGCCCGCATCCGGCTGGACGGCGAGGACATCCACCTGCTCGAGCCCACCACCTTCATGAACCGCAGCGGCGGCGCCGTGGCGGCGCTGACGAAGTTCTTCAAGCTCGCCCCCGACGAGCTGCTGGTGGCCCACGACGAGCTGGACCTGTCGCCCGGCACGGCCCGCTACAAGACCGGGGGCGGCCACGGCGGCCACAACGGCCTGCGCGACATCGTCCGCGCCCTGGGCAACGACAAGGGCTTTCATCGCCTGCGCATCGGCATCGGCCATCCCGGCGACGCCCGCCAGGTGACCCCCTACGTGCTGGGCCGCCCCGGCAAGGGCGAACGCATCGCCATCGACGCGGCCATCGACGAGTGCCTGGCCACCCTGCCCCAGGCCGTCAGCGGCGACTGGACGAAGGCCATGCAGCGGCTGCACAGCTTTTCCGCCTGAGGCGGAAAAGCCAGCCGTAAGCTGTAAGCGATAAGCCGTAAGTTACCCCACCGCGCCGAGCGGGTTTTCTTACGGCTTAAAGCTTATGGCTTACCGCTCATGTCGAGTAGAATACCGGCCAATCGCCACCATCGAACTCTCTTTCCAGGAAGATCCCATGGGTTTCAACTGCGGTATCGTCGGCCTGCCCAACGTGGGCAAGTCCACCCTCTTCAATGCCCTGACCAAGTCGGGCATCGACGCCGAGAACTTCCCCTTCTGCACCATCGAGCCCAACGTCGGCATCGTGCCGATGCCGGATCCGCGGCTCGACCGGCTCGCCGAGATCGTCAAGCCCGAGAAGGTCATCCCCACCACCATGGAGTTCGTCGACATCGCCGGCTTGGTGGCGGGCGCCTCCAAGGGCGAGGGCCTGGGCAACCAGTTCCTGGCCAACATCCGCGAGACCCAGGCCATCGCCCACGTGGTGCGCTGCTTCGAGAACGACAACGTCATCCACGTGGCCAACCAGGTCGATCCCCGGGCCGATATCGAGACCATCAACCTGGAGCTGGCCCTGGCCGATCTGGACACCGTGGAGCGCGCCATCCAGCGCCTGGCCCGGGTCGTCAAGGGCGGCGACAAGGAGGCCATCGCCACCAAGGCGATCCTCGACCGCATCCAGCCGCACCTGGCCGAGGGCCAGCCGCTGCGCAGCTTCGGCCTCGACGACGACGAGAAGCGCCAGCTCAAGAGCTTCGGCTTCCTGACCCTCAAGCCGACCATGTACATCGCCAACGTCAACGAGGACGGCTTCGCGGACAACCCCTACCTGGACACCGTCCACGAGATCGCCGCCGAGGAAGGCGCGGTGGTGGTGCCGGTGTGCAACCAGATCGAGGCCGAGATCGCCGAGCTGGACGACGAGGAACGCGCCATGTTCCTCGACGAGATGGGCATGGAAGAACCCGGCCTGGATCGGGTGATCCGCGCCGGCTACGAGCTGCTCGGCCTGCAGACCTACTTCACCGCCGGGGTGAAGGAAGTCCGCGCCTGGACCGTCCGGCAGGGCGCCACCGCCCCCGAGGCCGCCGGGGTGATCCACACCGACTTCCAGAAGGGCTTCATCCGCGCGGAGGTGGTGGCCTACGACGACTTCGTGACCCTGGGAGGCGAACAGGGCGCCAAGGACGCCGGCAAGTGGCGCCTGGAGGGCAAGGACTACATCGTCCAGGATGGCGACGTCATCCACTTCCGCTTCAACGTCTGAGGCTCAAGTTCTTGACGGCTGGGGGCGTCACCGGTAATATTCGCCCCCGTTGTCCGGCTACGTAGCTCAGTTGGTTAGAGCACATCACTCATAATGATGGGGTCCCCTGTTCGAGTCAGGGCGTAGCCACCAGATACCGAAAAGCCCGCCTGGTTCGCCAGGCGGGCTTTTTGCGTATTAGGGGCGAGGGGCGAGGGGCGAGGGGCGAGGGGCGAGGGGCGAGGGGCGAGGGGCGAGGGGCGAGGCAGCATGATGGCTCACTCCCTACCCCTTACACCTCACTCCTTGCGCCTCGCTCCTCGCCCCCGACCTCAGGGCAACTCGCGGCGGTCGACGAAGGCGGTCAGCACCCGGGTCAGGTGCGCCACGTCCTGGCTGCCCGCGGTCTCGCGGATCGAGTGCATGGCCCACTGGGGCACCCCCACGTCCAGGGTGGGCACGCCGAGCTCGGTGGCGGTGATCGGGCCGATGGTGCTGCCGCAGCCCATGTCGGCGCGGGTCACGAAGGTTTGCACCGGCACCTCGGCCTCGCGGCACAGCGCCTTGAACAGCGCCGAGGTCGCGCTGTTGGTGGCGTAGCGCTGGTTGGCGTTGACCTTGATCACCGGGCCCGCGTTGAGCGCCGGCCCGTGGGCGGCGTCATGCTTGTCGCGGAAGTTCGGGTGCAGCGCATGGGCGTTGTCGCAGGAGATCATCCGCGAGGCCTGGATCAGGCGCAGGTAGTCCTCCTCGCCGCCCCCCTCGCCCAGCTGGGCGCAGACCCGGCGCAGCACGTCGCCGAGGAAGGGCCCCTGGGCGCCGCAGGCGCTGGCGCTGCCGACCTCCTCGTGGTCGTTGGCCACCAGCACCGCCCCCTGGGTCCCGTCACTCTCCAGCAACGCCTCCAGGCCGATGAAGCAGGACAGCAGGTTGTCCAGCCGCGCGCTGGCGATCAGCTCGCCCTCGACGCCGACCCGGGCCGGCGGCTGCATGTCGTGGAAGGCCAGCTCGAAGTCCACCACCTCGATGTCCGTCAGGTCGTGCTCGGCGGCCAGCCAGCCGCGCAGCAGGCGATCCAGGTCGGCTCCCTCGCCGCCCTGGAGGAAGACCGGCGGCATCTCGGTCTGGGCGTTGATGGCGCGCCCGTTGTTGGCCTCGCGATCCAGATGGATGGCCAGGCTGGGGATGATCGCCACCGCTCGGTCGACGTTGAGCAGCACGCCCTCCAGCCGGCCGTCGGGATGGCGCACATGGACCCGGCCGGCGAGCCCCAGGTCGCGGTCGAACCAGGGGGCCAGCAGGGCGCCGCCATAGACCTCGACGCCGAGCTGCAGCCAGCCGGCGGCGGTCTGCGCCGCCTGGGGCTTGAGGCGCAGGCCCGGGCTGTCGGTGTGGGCGCCGATCATGCGCAGCGCCGTCAGCGGCTCCCGGGGCAGCTGGAGGGCGACCAGCGAGGAATCGTTACGGGTGACGTAGACCTTCTCGCCGGGGGACAGCCGCCAGGCCTGGGTCTCGTCGAGGCGTCGATAGCCGGCGGCCTCGAGGCGCGCGGCCATGTTGGCGGTGGCGTGCCAGGGCGTGGGCGAGCGGCGCAGGAAGTCGAGCAGCCGCTCGAGTCGGGCATCCTGGGACATGAAGCTCCTCTAGTGCGGATCCTGGGGTCTTGGGAACGGGGGCGAGCTGCTACAATGCAGGCTTCGTCCATGCAACTCGCGACGCGAATCGCAGTCTGGACGGTAGAGTGTACATGAATCCGGGAGTGCTTCACCGATGAGCCTGTTTGTGACCCTGGGGCGGGCGGCGGCCCTGGCCCTGCTGCTGGGGACGGGGCCGGCCCTGGCGGCGATCGCGCCTACCGACGCCCAGCGCCAGGCCGCCGTGGAAGTGGCCGAATCGCTGCGCTACGGCCACTACGCCGAGATCCGCCTCGACGATGCCTGGTCGCGACAGGCCTTCGACCGCTACCTGGACCTGCTGGACGGCCAGCGCGCCTATCTGCTGCGCCGCGACATCGCGGCCTTCGAGGACCTGGCCACCACCCTCGACGACGCCGTCCTGGACGGCGACCTGGCCCGCCCCTTCGCCCTCTATCGCCGCTACCACGAACGCGCCGAGTCGCGCCTCGAGTGGCTGCTCGCGCGCCTCGACGAGGGGCTCGACTTCCGCTTCGACGGCGATCAGCGCATGGCCCTGGATCGCGAGGACGCTCCCTGGCCCACCGACGAGGCCGCCCTGGACACCCTGTGGACCAAGCGCCTGAAGAACGCCGCCCTGACGCTGTCGATCGGCGACCAGGCGCCCGAGGCCATCGAGGAGACCCTGCGCGAGCGCTACCAGGGCCAGCTGACCCGCCTGCGCCAGACCAACGAGGAGGACGTCTTCGGCCTGCTCATGGCCGCGGTGACCGGCAGCATCGATCCCCACAGCGAGTACCTCTCGCCGCGCCAGAGCGAATCCTTCGACATCCAGATGCGTCTGTCGCTGGAGGGCATCGGCGCCCTGCTGCAGGCCGACGGCGAGTACGTCAAGGTCGCCAGCCTGGTGCCCGGCGGCCCGGCGGAGCGGGCCGGCGTGCTCGAGCCGGCCGACCGCATCGTCGGCGTCGGCCAGGAGGACGGCGAGATCACCAATGTGGTGGGCATGCGCCTGGACGACGTGGTCGACATGATCCGCGGCCCCAAGGGCTCGGTGGTGCGCCTCGACGTGGTGCCCGCCCAGGCCGTCGACATGACCCGCTCCGAGGTGGTCGAAATCACCCGGGACACGGTCAAGCTCGAGGATCAGGCCGCCCAGGGCGAGGTCCTCGAGGTGGAACGCAGCGACGGCGTGCACCGCCTGGGCCTCATCGAGGTACCGACCTTCTACGTGGACTTCGACGCCTGGCAGGCCGGCGAGGAGGACTACCGCAGCACCACCCGCGACGTGGCCGCCGAGGTCGAGCGCCTGGTGGAAGAAGGCGTGGAAGGTATCGTGCTGGACCTGCGCGACAATGGCGGCGGCGCCCTGCAGGAGGCCAACTCGTTGATCGGGCTGTTCATCGACCGCGGCCCCACCGTCCAGGTGCGCGACGCCCGGGGCCGCATCAGCCTGTACGGCGACACCGAGAGCGGCACCCTCTACGACGGCCCGCTGACGGTGCTGGTCAACCGCCTCTCGGCCTCGGCCTCGGAGATCTTCGCCGGCGCCATCCAGGACTACGGCCGCGGCCTGGTGGTGGGCAGCGATACCTTCGGCAAGGGCACGGTGCAGACCCTCAACGAGCTCAACCACGGCCAGATCAAGCTGACCCGCGCCAAGTTCTACCGCATCTCCGGCGAGAGCACCCAGCATCGCGGCGTGACGCCGGACATTCGCTTCCCCAGCCTGGTCGACCCCGAGACCATCGGCGAGAGCAGCCTGGACAACGCCCTGGCCTGGGACCAGGTGCGCAAGGTGCAGTACCGCCGCTATGGCGAGCCCGAGCGCTACCTGGAGACGCTGCGCCAGCGCCACCGCCAGCGGGCCGATGCGCACCCCAACTTCCACTACCTGGAGCGACAGGCCAAGCTGGCCGACCGGCTGCGCGAGCAGCACACCAGCGTCAGCCTCAACCGCGAGCAGCGCCAGCGCGAGGCGGAGGCGCAGGAGGCCGAGCAGCTGGCCCTGGAGAACCAGCGCCGCGAGGCCCTGGGCCTGGAGCCCCTGGAGACGTGGATCGACGCCCGGGAGGACGAGGGCGAGGAGGACGCGGCGCAGCCCGTCGACCGCGCCCAGGTGGTCGAGGCCGCCGAGATCCTGCTGGACTATGTGCGCCTGGACCAGGGGCTGGCCCTCGTCGACCACGACTGAGCCGCCTCCGTCCGCCGCGACCGACGCCGGGCCTCGTGCCCGGCGTCGTCGTCTGCGGCCGACCGTCGGGCAGATGGGCACTCGCGCCGGCACGCGCCGCATAACGCGACGGGGCATGACGCATGGCGCCTGCGCCGGGGTCAGGCGAAGCGGGATCGGCTCACGGAAAACAGCACAGAGAAGCGATGGCTCCCCGAGCAGGACTCGAACCTGCGACCCAGTGATTAACAGTCACTTGCTCTACCAACTGAGCTATCGGGGAAGGATGACGCGGCGGTCCGGACGGACCTGGAAGGAAAAGGTGGCTCCCCGAGCAGGACTCGAACCTGCGACCCAATGATTAACAGTCATTTGCTCTACCAACTGAGCTATCGGGGAATGACCTTCCTATTGTGGTGCTCGGTGCTCTGGGACGAAGCTGGCTCCCCGAGCAGGACTCGAACCTGCGACCCAATGATTAACAGTCATTTGCTCTACCAACTGAGCTATCGGGGAATGGCCTCGAGCACGGGGCGTAGTATACGGATCCGCTTGTAAACGTCAAGGGCCGGATACCCGGCAGGACAGCGCACCTCCGAACGGCGAGACGCCCGCGCGACCAGGCGGTCGGGCGGGCGTCTCGGGCTGTCCTGGTGGCTACGCCCTGACTCGAACAGGGGACCCCATCATTATGAGTGATGTGCTCTAACCAACTGAGCTACGTAGCCATTTTCCGCGTCGCGGGCCTCGGCCCCGACGACGGATGGGGATTATGCACGGCGGCCCGCCGCATGGCAAGCCCGCCGTGCCACTCCCCTCACAGGGACAGCGCCTCCTTGACCGCCGGCAGGCCCGGCTCGCCGTCGGCGGTGGTCACGCCCTCGAGCCAGTCGTCGAGGACCGCCGGATGCGCCTGCAGGTAGTCGCGGGCCGCCTGGCGCGGGTCGGTGCCCTCGTCCATGATCGCGCCCATCAGCCGGTTCTCCATGGTCAGGGTGAACTGGAGATTGTTGAGCAGTTCGCCGACGTTGGGGCAGGCCTCGGTGTAGCCGGCGCGGGTGTTGGTATAGATGGTCGCCCCGCCCAGGTCGGGACCGAAGTAGTCGTCGGCGCCCTCCAGGTAGGCGATGTCGAAGTTGGTGTTCATCGGGTGCGGCTCCCAGCCGAGGAACACCATCCAGGTCTCGTCCGGCACCCGGGCGCGCAGCTCGGCCAGCATGCCGGCCTCGCTGGAGTCGACCAGCTGCCAGTCGCCCAGGCCGAAGGCGTCGTCGTCGATCATGTCCTGGATCAACTGGTTGCCGTCGTTGCCGGCCTCGATGCCGTGCAGCGTGGCGTCGAAGCGCTCGGCATGCTCGGCCAGGTCGTCCACCGAGGTCACCCCGGCGTCGTAGACGTACTGGGGCACGGCCAGG
Organism: Halomonas koreensis; assembly: GCF_031451675.1. Lineage (NCBI taxonomy): Bacteria > Pseudomonadati > Pseudomonadota > Gammaproteobacteria > Oceanospirillales > Halomonadaceae > Halomonas > Halomonas koreensis. Next base: position 55,226 of record NZ_JARWAK010000011.1, read on the forward strand.
GTATACTTGGCGCCCTCCAGATTGGCCCCCAGGCGATCCACCTGCCCGCGCTCCACGTAGGGGTCGCTGATCGAGGCCATGGACGGCATCCAGTTGCCCAGGAAGACGTCGAAGTCACCGTTCTTCATGCCCGAGTAGGCGATGGGCACCGAGACGGTGTCGACGCGGGTCTCGTAGCCGAGGGCCTCGAGGACCTCGGTGGTCAGAGCGGTGGTCGCGGTGATGTCGGTCCAGCCGACCTCGGCGAAGCGAACCGGCTCACAGCTTTCCTCGGCGGCCATCAGCGGCGAGGCGGCGAAGGCCAGCGCCGTGGTCGCCAGTCCCATGGTCATCTTGTTCATCGCGTGTCTCCCTTGGGTTGGACAATGAGTATAGTCTGGTAGAAAAAGCCGCCTGCCGCCCTTTTTATTGATTGAACGTTCAATAAAAAAATGGCAAGCTGTGGCTATCTTAACCATGCTCCAGGGCATGGTTGCAAGGTGAACCCCGGGAGAGGAGTCAGCAAGGTGCCCAAGGTCGGAATGGAACCCATCCGTCGCCAGCAGCTGATCACGGCCACCGTGGCCGCCATCGACGAGGTCGGCCTGGCCGATGCCACCGTGATGCGCATCGCCCGTCACGCCGGCGTCTCGGCCGGCATCATCAGTCACTACTTCGGCGGCAAGGACGGCCTGCTGGAGGCGACCATGCGCCAGATCCTCAGCGATCTGGGCGAGGCGGTGGCGGCGCGCCGCGCGGCCCTGTCCACCGACGCGCCCCGGGCGCACCTGGAGGCGATCATCGACGGCAACTTCGATCGCAGCCAGGTCACCGGGCCGGTGGCCAAGACCTGGCTGGCCTTCTGGGCCAGCAGCATGCACAAGCCCGAGCTGGCGCGCCTGCAGAACGTCAACGATCGGCGGCTCTACGCCAACCTCTGCCATCAGTTCCGACGCCTGATGCCCCGGGAGCAGGCCCGCGACGCCGCCCGCGCCCTGGCCGCCATGATCGACGGCCTGTGGCTGCGCGGCGCCCTGACACCCGAGGGGCAGGATACCGATCGCGCCCGTCGCCTGGCCCGGGAATACCTCGAGCAGCTGCTCGTGGCCCATGACCTGGCCGCACCGCAGACCGCCCCCCTCTCACTCGAGTCCTGATCTGGAGGTCCCCATGACCCACGCTACCGAATCCCTCTACATCGACGGCCGCCGGGTGGACGCCACCTCGGGGGACACCTTCGCCGTCGTCAATCCCTATGACGGCAGCACCCTGGCCGAGGTCCAGCAGGCCAGCGAGGCCGACGTGGACGCCGCCGTCGCCGCCGCGCGTCGCGGCCAGCGCGTCTGGGCGGCGATGACCGGCATGGAGCGCGGCCGGGTGCTGCAGCGCGCCGTGGCGCTGCTGCGGGAGCGCAACGACGAGATCGCCGAGCTGGAGAGCCGCAACACCGGCAAGCCGATCAGCGAGACCCGCGAGGTGGACATCGTCACCGGCGCCGACGTGCTCGAGTACTACGCCGGCCTGGCCCCGGCCATCGAGGGCAGCCAGATCCCGCTGCGCGACAGCTCCTTCGTCTACACCCGTCGCGAACCCCTGGGCGTGATCGGCTCCATCGGCGCCTGGAACTACCCCATCCAGATCGCCTGCTGGAAGTCCGCCCCGGCGCTGGCCGCCGGCAATGCCGTGGTCTTCAAGCCCAGCGAGGTCACCCCGCTCACCGCCATGGCGCTGGCCGAGATCCTCACCGAGGCCGGCCTGCCCGACGGCGTGTTCAACGTGGTCCACGGCGACGCCCGGGTCGGCCAGCTAATCACCGGTCACGGCGACATCGACAAGGTGTCCTTCACCGGCGAGGTGGGTACCGGCAAGAAGGTGATGTCCGCCTCCGCCGCCTCCAGCCTCAAGGACGTGACCATGGAGCTGGGCGGCAAGTCGCCGCTGATCGTCTTCGCCGACGCCGACCTGGATCGCGCCGCCGACGCCGCCATGATGGCCAACTTCTATTCCAGCGGGCAGATCTGCACCAACGGCACCCGGGTATTCGTGGCCAGCTCGGTCAAGGAGGCCTTCGAGGGCAAGATCAAAGAGCGGGTGGCACGCATCCAGGCCGGCGACCCGCTGGACCCGGCGGTCAACTTCGGCCCGCTGGTGAGCTTCGAGCACCAGGAGAAGGTGCTGTCCTACATCGCCATCGGCAAGCAGGAAGGCGCCCGGGTACTGGCCGGCGGCGAGGCCTGGGACCAGGGCGACTGGGCCAACGGCGCCTGGGCCGCCCCCACGGTGTTCACCGATTGCACCGACGAGATGCGCATCGTCCGCGAGGAGATCTTCGGTCCGGTGATGTCGATCCTGGCCTTCGACGACGAGGAGGAGGTCATCCGCCGCGCCAACGACACCGCCTACGGCCTGGCCGCCGGCGTCTTCACCGAGGGCCTCAACCGCGCCCACCGGGTCATCCACCGCCTGGAAGCCGGTATCTGCTGGGTCAACACCTGGGGCGAGTCCCCGGCCGAGATGCCGGTGGGCGGCTACAAGCAGTCCGGTGTCGGCCGCGAGAACGGCGTCGAGACCCTGGCCCACTACACCCAGACCAAGTCGGTGCAGGTCGAGATGGGGCCCTTCGAGTCGGTGTTCTAATCGATTATTTGCGAACAGCCGCAAGATGAGCGCCGGGGATGGGGCAGAGCGAGGGTCTTTTGCCATGGGCGAGGCGGAAGGAGAAAGACATCCAGTGGATGTTTTTCCCGCCGAGCGGGTTGGCCACGGATGGTCAACCCAGGCCCTGCAAGCGGCGCAGGATGCGAGAGCGCCGCAGGGCAAAAGTAGCGCCCATGGAAGGGTTCACAGCGCCCTCGCGCAGGCCCGTCGCCGGGAAAGCTCATCGTGTTAGCCGTGGTGTGAAAGAAGCTTACAGCACCCCTCAAAACCATCGCACGGGCGCGGGCTCCCTTCCCGCGCCCCCGATCGGCGAGCGCCCCGTCCGGTATCTCGCCGTCGAGACCCCTTTGACTCTTTCAGGGAGGCTCCATGTCGCAGTCCCGTGAATTCGATTACGTCATCATCGGCGCCGGCTCCGCCGGCAACGTCCTGGCCACCCGCCTGACCGAGGACCCGGACGTCAGCGTGCTGCTGCTCGAGGCCGGCGGCCCCGACCACCGCTTCGACTTCCGCACCCAGATGCCGGCCGCCCTGGCCTATCCGCTGCAGGGCAAGCGCTACAACTGGGCCTTCGAGACCGACCCCGAGCCGCACATGGACGGCCGGCGCATGGAATGCGGGCGCGGCAAGGGCCTGGGCGGCTCCTCGCTGATCAACGGCATGTGCTACATCCGCGGCAACGCTCTGGACTACGACGGCTGGGCCAAGCGCGCCGGCCTCGAGGACTGGACCTACGCCGACTGCCTGCCCTACTTCCGCAAGGCCGAGACCCGCGATATCGGCCCCGACGACTACCACGGCGGCGACGGCCCGGTCAGCGTCACCACGCCGAAGGCGGGGAACAACCCTCTGTATCATGCCTTCATCGAGGCGGGCCAGCAGGCCGGCTACCCGGCCACCGAGGACGTCAACGGCTACCAGCAGGAGGGCTTCGGCCCCATGGACCGCTTCGTCACGCCCAACGGCCGCCGGGCCTCCACCGCGCGGGGCTATCTGGACCAGGCCAAGCCGCGCCCCAACCTGACCATCGAGACCCGCGCCACCACCGACGTCATCACCTTCGAGGGCCAGCGCGCCACCGGCGTGCGCTACGCCCGTCGCGGCCAGACCCAGGAGGTCAAGGCGCGTCGCGAGGTGCTGCTGTGCGCCGGTGCCATCGCCTCGCCGCAGATCCTGCAGCGCTCCGGCATCGGCCCGAAGGACGTGCTCGACGAGTTCGGCATCGCCCCGGTGCGGGTCAACGAGAACGTCGGTCACCACCTCCAGGATCACCTGGAGATGTACATCCAGTACGAGTGCAAGCAGCCGATCTCGCTGTATCCGGCGCTGAAGTGGTGGAACCAGCCGAAGATCGGCGCCGAATGGCTGTTCCTCGGCAGCGGGGTGGGCGCCAGCAACCAGTTCGAGGCCGCCGGCTTCATTCGCTCCCGCGACGAGGAGGAGTGGCCCAACCTGCAGTACCACTTCCTGCCCATCGCCATCAGCTACAACGGCAAGAGCGCGGTGCAGGCCCACGGCTTCCAGGCCCACGTCGGCTCGATGCGCTCCGAGAGCGAGGGCCGGGTGCGCCTGACGTCCCTCGACCCCAAGGCCGCGCCCTCGATCCTGTTCAACTACATGTCCACCGAGAAGGACTGGCAGGAATTCCGCGACGCCATCCGCCTGACCCGCGAGATCATCAATCAGCCGGCCATGGACGAATACCGCGGCCGCGAGATCTCCCCGGGGCCGGACGTGCAGAGCGACGCCGAGCTGGACGCCTTCGTCCGCCAGCACGCCGAAACCGCCTACCACCCCTGCGGCAGCTGCCGCATGGGCGACGGCGACGACGCCGTGGTCGACGGCGCCGGCCGGGTCCACGGGGTCGAGGCCCTGCGGGTCGTCGACGCCTCGCTGTTCCCGGTGATCCCCACCGGCAACCTCAACGCACCGACCATCATGCTGGCCGAGAAGATGGCCGACAAGATCCGCGGTCGCGCGCCCCTGCCGCAGAGCAACGCGCCCTACTATGTGGCCAAGGGCGCGCCCGCCCAGCGGGAGCCCCGGCGCCGCACGGCCTGATCGCCCCGCCGCCGGATGTCAGCACGCCCCGCCCTCGCGCGGGGCGTGCTGCGTCTGGCCCCGGGCGCAGAGGGATTGGCCTCGAGGCCGGGAATGGGCTAGGCTGAGGGCATTCAAACAAGTGTTCGAATGCCACGGAGGCCTCACATGCTGACCCTGACCCTCATCGTGCTCGCCGTCGTCGGCCTGCTCGTCGTGATGCGCCGCGAGGCGGGCGCCCTGGCCGCCCTGGCGGTAACCGGCCTGCTCGGCCTCGTCGGCCTGGCCGCCGGCGCCATCGTGATCGGCGTGCTGCTGCTGGTCGCCGCCGCGGCCATCGCCGCCTGCGGCCTGCCCGCCCTGCGCCGCCGCTGGCTCTCCCCGCGGCTGTTCGCGATGTTCAAGCGCGTCGCCCCCAAGGTCTCGGAGACCGAGCGCACCGCCCTGGAGGCCGGCAGCGTGGCCTGGGACGGCGAGCTGTTCACCGGCCGCCCCGACTGGCGCAAGCTGTTCGCCTACACCGATGACGGCCTGACCGACGACGAGCGCGCCTTCCTCGACCACCAGTGCAACGTCGCCTCGGGCATGTGCAACGCCTGGGACATCGCCCGGGAACGCGCCGACCTGCCCCAGGAGCTGTGGGACTACCTCAAGCGCGAGCGCTTCTTCGGCATGATCATCCCCAGGGAGTACGGCGGCCTGGGCTTCTCGGCCAAGGCCCAGTCGCTGGTGCTGCAGAAGCTCGCGGTCAACGAGACCCTGATGGTCACCGTGGGCGTGCCCAACTCCCTGGGGCCCGGGGAGCTGCTGCTCAAGTACGGCACCCAGGCGCAGAAGGACCACTACCTGCCGCGGCTGGCCGACGGTCGCGAGATCCCCTGCTTCGGCCTGACCGGGCCGCGCGCCGGGTCCGATGCCACCTCGCTGCCCGACGTCGGCAAGGTGGTCCGGCGCGAGATCGACGGCGAGACGGTGCTGGGCCTCGAGCTGACCTTCGAGAAGCGCTGGATCACCCTGGCCCCCATCGCCAGCGTGGTCGGCCTGGCCTTCCGGCTGTTCGACCCCGACCACCTGCTGGGCGACGAGGCCGATCGCGGCATCACCCTGGCGCTGGTGCCTCGCGACACCGAAGGCCTGGAGATCGGTCGCCGCCACCACCCCATCGGCAGCCCCTTCCTCAACGGGCCGATCAAGGGCGACGGCATCTTCGTGCCCCTGGACACCATCATCGGCGGCGAGGAAATGATCGGCCAGGGCTGGCGCATGCTGGTCGAGTGCCTGTCGGTGGGCCGCTGCATCACCCTGCCCTCCGGCGCCACCGGCACGGCACGCTACGCCATCGGCTGGACCGGCGGCTTCGCCCGCATCCGCCGCCAGTTCAACCTGCCGGTGGCCGAGATGGAGGGCGTCCAGGAACCCCTGGCGCGCATGGCGGCGCTGGGCTACATCGCCCAGGCGGCGGTCTACCAGACCGCCAATACCATCGACCATGGCGAGAAGCCGGCGGTGCCCTCGGCGATCCTCAAGAGCCAGCTCACCGAGTTCCAGCGCGACATCCTCGCCGACGCCATGGACATCCATGGCGGCAAGGCGGTGACCCTGGGGCCGCGCAACTACCTCGGCATCGGCTACAGCGCCAACCCGGTGGCGATCACCGTGGAAGGCGCCAACATCATGACCCGCAACCTGATGATCTTCGGTCAGGGGGCGATCCGCTGCCACCCCTACGTGCTGGAGGAGCTGGCCGCCAAGGACGCCGACGACGTCGGCGCCTTCGACCGGGCCTTCTTCGGCCACGCCGGACTGATCCTCGGTAACGCCGCCCGGGCCCTGACCCAAGGCCTGGGGCTGGGCCGGCCCGCCGTGCCCTTCGACGACGTCGCCGCCCCCTACGCCCGGGAGATCGCCCGGCTCTCCGCCGGCTTCGCCCTGACCGCCGACGCCGCCATGGCCAGCCTCGGCTCGAAGCTCAAGCAGCGCGAGATGCTCTCGGCGCGGCTCGGCGACGTGCTCTCCAACCTCTACCTGGCCAGCCTGCTGCTCAAGCAGTGGCAGGAGGGCGACCGGGTGGAGCACGAGGAGGCGCTGCTGCACTACGCCGCCGCCCTGCTGCTGGAACGCGCCGAGCAGGCCTTCGCCGAGCTGTTCGACAACCTGCCCAGCCGCGCCCTGGGCCGGACCCTGCGGCGGGTGGTGATGCCCCGCGGCCGTCGCTGGGCCCGCCCCCACGACGACCTGACGCGCACCATCGCCCAGGCGGTGTCCCGCGACAGCGCCCTGCGCCATCGGCTGCTGACCAACACCTGGGACGCCGACGACGGGCCCCAGGACAACCCCCTGGCCCGCTACAACGGCCTGCTGGCCACCCAGGAGCGCGCCGAGGCGCTGTATCGCAGCATCGACAAGGCCCACGCCAAGGGCGAGCTGCCCGCCGAGGCCCTGCATCCCGAGCAGCGTCTGCAGGCCGCCGTCGAGCGGGGCCTGGTCACGGAGGACGACGCCGCCTTCATGCGCCAGCGCGAGGCCGAGGTGCTGGATATGCTCACCGTCGATGACTTCGAGTACGACGCCTTCGTCGCCGACAAGTCCAAGGTGCTGCGCCACCACCCGGCATAAGCCGTGAAGGAGTAAGGCGTGAGGGGAACCCTTCGCCTTACTCCTCTCCCCTCACTCCTCGCCCCTCGCCCCTCGCTACAGCGGCCAGACGATCAGGATCAGCGGAATCGCCACCGCCATTACCGCCAGCGACAGCGGCAGGCCCAGCTTCCAGTAGTCGCCGAAGCGATAGCCCCCCGGCCCCATCACCAGGGTGTTGGACTGGTGGCCGATGGGCGTCAGGAAGGCGCTGGAGGCGCTGACCGCCACCGCCATCAGGAAGGGGTCCGGCGAGACCCCGAAGCCCTCGGCCAGGCTGGCCGCGATGGGCGCCATCAGCAGCGCGGCGGCGGCGTTGTTGACCACGTTGGAGAGCAGCATGCCGATCGCGAAGAGGCCCGCCAGGGTGGCCACCACCGGCCAATCGCGGCCCAGCGCCAACAGGGCGTCGGCGATCAGGGCCGCCCCGCCGCTGGTCTCCAGGGCCTGCCCCACCGGAATCATCGCCCCGAGCAGCACGATCACCGGGCCGTCGATGGCCTGGTAGGCCTCGCGCAGGGTCAGGACCCCGGCCAGCAGCGACGCCAGGGCGGCACCGGTCAGGGCCACCGCCGCGGGCAACCAGTCGAGCACCATGGCGATCACCGCCACGGCGAAGATGGCCACCGAGACCAGCAGCATGCGCGGCTGGCCCAGCGACAGGTTGCGGCTGGCCAGCGGCAGGCAACCCAGGGTGGCCAGGCTCTCGCCGATCTCGCCCTCGCCGCCCTGCAGCAGCAGCACGTCGCCGGGGCGGAAGCGAATGTCGCGCAGCCGCTGGTTGAGGCGTCCGCCGTCCCGGGCCACGGCCACCAGGTGCAGGCCGAACTGGTTGTGCAGGCGCAGCTGGCCGACCGTGCGGTGCAGCATCATCGAGTCGTTGCGCACCACCGCCTCCACCAGCTGGAGCCCCTCGGTGTCCACCGTGCCGGCTTCGTCACCGCCCCCGTCGCCGTCCTCGGCGGGCGGCTCGGGGCCGACCTCGAGTCCGGCCTTGTCCTCGAGCAGCGCCATCTCCTCGGGACCGGCCTCGACCAGCAGGATATCGTCGACCCGCAGGTGGCCATGGAAGGTATGACCCGGGTGACGGGCCTCGCCCCTCACCACCGCCAGCACCGGCACCGGCTCCTCGATGGCCTGGTGCAGGTCGCGCAGCGACCAGCCCACCGCCCGGGCACCCTCGGGCACGCGCAGCTCCACCAGGTAGTGGGCGGTGTCGAACATGGCGTCCAGGGAGGCCTGGCCCGCCCGCTGGGGCACCAGGTAGCGGCCGGCCAGCACGATCAGCAGCAGCCCGGCCAGCGCCACGCAGGCGCCGACCGGGAAGAAGGCGAACATGCCGAAGCCCTCGCCGACCAGGTCCTGACGATAGGCCGAGATGATGATGTTGGGCGGGGTGCCGATCAGGGTGGTCAGGCCGCCGAGCAGCGAGCCGAAGGCCAGCGGCATCAGCAGCAGCGAGGGCGGGCTGTCGTGCTCGCGGGCCAGGCGAATCGCCACCGGCAGCATCAGCGCCAGGGCGCCGACGTTGTTCATCACCCCGGAGAGCACCAGCACGGTGCCGGACAGCACCAGGGTCTGGAGGATCAGGCGATCGCCGACCCTCAGGGCCTGCTCGGCGATCAGGTCGACCAGCCCCGAGCGCTCGAAGCCGCGGCTGAGCACCAGCACCGCGACCACGGTGATCACCGCCGGGTGGCCGAACCCCAGGAAGGCCGCGTCGGCGGGCACCAGGCCCAGCAGCACCGAGGCCAGCAGCGCCGCCAGGGCCACCAAGTCATAGCGAAAGCGCCCCCAGACGAAGGCCGCGAGGGTCACCGCAAGGATCGCGAACACCTGGGTGCTGTCGGCCATCCGCTGCCCTCCCTGTCCGGCACGATGTCTCAAGCACAACAGGCAAGCGGTGGAAAATCCAGTTCTTCCGTATCCGTCTGCCCCGGCGTCCGCCAGGCGCCGGGGCACGGGAGTTCAGGCGGCGCTCACTTCCTGGCCATCTTCTCCAGCATGGCCTGGACGGCCTCCAGGTGCTCGGGCTCATTGTGGCTCATGCCCTGGAAGACCGCGCAGAGGTCGAGGAAGTCGGGCAGCTCCATGCGGCTGCCCATCTTCATCAGCCGCTTGGTGAGGCGCGTGGCCCTGGGCGGCTGGGCGGCGATGCGCGCGGCGAGCTCGCCAGCCCGGTCGGCAAGCGCCTCGGGCTCGACCACCTCCAGGACGATGCCCAGCTCACGAGCCTCCTCGGCGTCGACCACCCGGCCGGTGAAGGCCAGCTCGCAGGCCCGCTGGTGGCCCACCAGCCGCGGCAGGAACCAGGCCCCGCCATCCCCCGGGATGATGCCCAGGTTGAGGAAGGTCTCGCCGAACCTCGCCTTGCGCGAGGCCAGGCGGATGTCGGCCATGTTGGCCAGGTCGAAGCCGGCGCCGATGGCCGGTCCGTTGACCGCGGCGATCACCGGCACCTCGACGCCCTGGAGGGCCAACGGCATGCGCTGGATGCCCCGCCGGTAGCGGTCGGCCACCTCGGCCGCGTCGCCGGCGAAATCGCCCTCCCGCCGGGCCATGTCCTTGATGTTGCCCCCGGCGCTGAAGGCGCTGCCGGCGCCGGTGATCACCAGCACCGACACCGCCTCGCAGCGGTTGACCCAGTCGCAGGTGGCGAGCAGGTCGTCGACCAGCGCCGTGCCGGTCAGGGCATTGCGCACGTCGTGGCGGTCCAGGGTCAGGGTCGCCACCCCTGCCTCCAGGTCGAGGCGGGAGTCGGTCAGGCGTGGCTGGGCATCCGTCATGCGGTCGTCTCCTTGTGGTGGGGGTCGCGCTCGACGATAACCCGGGCATCGACCACCGAATAGCCGTCGTCGCGGGCGATCACCGGGTTGAGGTCCAGCGCCTCGAGGCCCGGATAGGCCTCGACCAGGCGCGACACCGACAGCAGCAGCTCCACCAGGGCCGCCTGGTCCACCCCCGGGGCGCCGCGGGCGCCCTCGAGGATGCGCCGCGCCCGGACCTGGTCGACCATCGCCCGGGCGTCGTGACGCGACAAAGGAATGGCGCGGAAGGCCACGTCCTCGAGGATCTCGACGAAGATGCCGCCCAGGCCGAACATCAGCACCGGGCCGAAGATGGGATCGCGGATCACCCCGACGATCACCTCCACGCCCTTCCTCGCCATGGGGGTGACCAGCACGCCCTCGATGTCGGCGCCGGGGGCATGGTCGCGGCAGGCCGCCAGGATCTCCGCCCGGGCCGCGCGCAGCGCGGGCTCGCCGACCAGGTCGAGGCGCACGCCGCCGGCATCCGACTTGTGGAGGATGTCCCGGGACACCACCTTCATGGCCAGCGGCGTCTCGCCGAAGGCCGACGCGACCTCGGCGAGCTCGTCGGCATCGCGCACCAGGCGCTCCTCGGGCACCGCCACGCCGTGATCGCGCAGCAGCTGGCGGGCCTCGACCTCGAGCAGGTCGCGGCCCTCGGCCCGGGCCCGGGCGATGTCGGCCGCCCGGGCCGGCAGGGGCGCGAACGCCGCCTCACGGGCCTGGCCATGGGCCCGGGCCAGGTAGTCGCCGCGCTCGCCGAGGGCCGCCAGGACCCGCACGGCGTGCTCGATCGAGGCATAGACCGGCAGCCCGGCCTCGTGCAGGCGACGCAGCGCCGGCGGCTTGATGGGCGCATAGAGGCTGTAGATCACCAGCGGCTTGTGGGTGGCATTGGCCAGGTCCACCATGGCCTCGGCGCCGCGCATCTCGTCGCCCAGCAGCGACTCGGCGAAGCGGGTGCTGTAGCCGCCGAACATGCCCACCAGGAAGACGCTGTCGACGCCCGGGTCGGCGGCGACGATCTCCATGCAGGTGGCCAGCAGCGACGGGTGGGCGTCGGTGGAGCCCGCCACGTCCACCGGGTTGGCCGTGGAGGCCTGCGGCAGCAGCGCCTCTCGCAGCCGGGCCCGGGTGACCTCGGACAGGGTGGCGAGGCTCAGGCCGGCCTCCGCCAGCCGGTCGGCGGCGATGGTGGCCTGACCGCCGCCGTCGGCGATCACCGCCACGCGCCTGCCGTCGGCCTTCTGCAGCAGGCCCAGGCCCTCGGCCACCGGCAGGATCTCGTCGGAGTGCTGCACCACGCTGACCCCGGACTGCCGGAGCAGGTCCACGGTCATCGCGTAGCTGCCCGCCAGCGCCCCGGTGTGGGAACTGGCGGAGCGCTGCCCCTGCGCGGTGGACCCCGACTTGTAGACCACCACCGGCTTCATGGCGGCGACCTCGCGGGCGACCTCGAGGAACTTGCGGCCGTCGCGGAAGCCCTCGACGTAGAGGGTGGCGACCCGGGTGTGGCGGTCCTCGCCCAGGTAGCGCAGGTAGTCGTTGAACCCCAGGTCGGTCTGGTTGCCGGGACCGACATAGGTGGAGAAGCCCACCTGGCCGTTGTGCTGGGCCTCCAGGGCCAGCGACAGCAACATGTTGCCCGACTGGGAAACGATCCCCACGTCGCCGGGCTTGACGTTGTCCAGCGCCAGCAGGTTGAGGCGATGATGCAGGTTGAAGACCCCCGAGGTGTTGGGGCCGATCAGGCGCACCCCGTGGGCCCGGGCGGCCGCCATCATCTCGTCCTGCAGGGAGGCCCCGGCGGCATCCATCTCGGCGAAGCCGCTGGCCAGGATCACCGCGCCCTGGATGCCGCGGCGCCCGCACTCGCGAATCAGCCCGGGCACGCTGGGCGCGGGCGTGCAGATCAGCGCCAGCTCGGGCGTGCCCGGCAGGTCGGCCACGCTGGGCCAGGCGCGCACGCCGAGGATCATGTCGGCCCCGGGGTTCACGGGGTAGATGTTCCCCCGGAAACCGTCCTTGATCAGCCCCACCATGGCCTTGTAGCCGCGCTTGGTGGGGTCCGTGGAGGCGCCGATCACGGCGATGCCGCGGGGCGCCAGGATGTCGTGCAGGGGGCTGCGGGTGGCCAGGTGTCCGGCAACGGGATTCATGGAGGCGTCCTGAGCGATGGCGAAGGGGAAGCGGGTCGCGGGCTCACTGCCCGCGAAACACCGGGGCACGCTTCTCGGCGAAGGCATCGACGCCTTCCTGCCAGTCGGCGGTGGTGGAACAGGTGAAGACGGCGTCCAGCTCCTGTTGCAGCTGGCTCTCCAGGTCGGTGTGCACGCCCTGGTTGACCAGCCGCTTGAGCATGGCCAGCGACACCGGCGCCTGGCCGGCCAGCTCGCCGGCCAGGGCCAGGGCCTCGTCGCGCAGGCGCTCCACGGGCAGGCAGTCGCCGGCCAGGCCGATCCGCGCCGCCTCGGCGCCGTCGATGCGCCTGCCGGTATAGAGCAGACGACGGGCCCGGGCCAGGCCCACGAGCTGCGGCAGCAGCTTGGAGACGCCGCCCCCCACGCTGGTGCCGATGCTGGTCTCGGGGAAGCCGATCCGGGCCTCCTCGGCCATCAGCAGGAAATCACAGGCCACCGCCATCTCGGCGCCGGCCCCCAGGGCATAGCCATTGACCGCGGCGATCACCGGCAGCGGCGAGCGCTGGATCGCCTCGCAGACATCGTTGCCCAGCCGCAGGTACTGGCGACGCTGGAAGAGGGTGCGCTGGGCCGCGCCGTGCTCCTTCATGTCGGCGCCCACGCAGAAGGCTCGCCCCTCGCCGGTCAGGACCACCGCCCGGATCTCGGGATCGGCCTCGGCGGCGGCCAGGGCCTGGAGAAGTTCGGTGTACAGGGCCTCCACGACGGCGTTGAGGCGGTGGGGACGATTGAAGCGGATCTCCAGGATCGGGCCGTGACGCTCGACGATCAGGGTCGCATGGCTCGTGGAGGGGCTGACGGAATGGTGCATGGGGCGCTCGCTGGACAGGGATCGAATCGCAACATCCGTGTCGCCTTGATCCGGCGGCGACACGTTCGTGTTGGATCGCATCCTACGGGGGCTCGACGGCGCCCGTCAACACGATCGTTTCCCCTTGACTCTCAATGAGACACGATCGTGTCATACGCCTGCCGCCCCATCGGGTACAATGCTCCGGCATTCGCCCGACAACGACGACCGTGGAGGAAACCGCGTGCAGGATCAGGAGTCCCGACGCCGTCTGGCGTCCCCGGCGCCCCCCGCGGGGCTGGATGCGGTGAATCAGCAGCTGGCCGAGATCTACCCGGAGCTGAGCCCCCAGCTCAAGGTGGCCGCCGGCTACGTGCTGGAGCACTCCGTGGAGATCGCCCTGCAGTCGATCCGCAAGACCGCCGCCGCGGCCGAGGTCACGCCCTCGACGCTGATGCGCCTGGCCAAGCGGCTGGGCTTCGAGAGCTACGAGCAGTTCCGGGAGATCTTCCAGGCCGCCGTCCAGGCCGGCCCCGTGGAGCTCTCCGGTCGCGCCAGCCAGCTGCGCAGCCTGGCCAGCCAGACCGACGACCAGGTGTTTCTGGACGTCGGCGATGCCGCCTTCGACAACATCGGCCGGCTGTTCACCGCCGACAACCAGGCCCGGGTGCGCGAGGCCGCCCGGCGCATCCTGGCGGCCGATAAGGTGGCGGTGGTCGGCTTCCGGGACACCTTCGCCTGCGCCTACCACTTCGCCTACGTGGGGCGCATCGCCATGCCCAACATCCAGCTGGTGCGTGGCCTGGAGGGCGGGCTGCTCACCGAGCTGGCGCCCTTCGGCGAGCGGGACCTGGTGGTGCTGTTCGGCTTCGAGCCCTACTGCGCCGAGACCATGCGCGCCCTGGAGATCGCCCGGGCCGCCGGGGTCTCGCCCATCGTCATCACCGATACCATGCGCTCGCCGCTGGTGCCCGGCGCCGACATCACCTTCACCGTGGCCAACGCCACGCCCCACTTCTTCCCGTCGATCCTCTCGGCGATCACCCTGATCGAGGCGATCCTCGCCGAATGCGTGGCCTTCGGCCCGGACGACCTGGTCGACAACGTGGCCCGCTTCGAGTCGCTGATGCGCAACATGGGCGCCTACGTCGATCAGGAGTGAGGGGCGAGGGGCGAGGGGCGAGGGGCGAGGGGCGAGGGGCGAGGGGCGAGGGGCGAGGGGCGAGGGGCGACCAGAATATAAGGCGTGAGCCCGCCTCCCCTCACGCCTTACTCCTTTCTCCTCACCTCTGTCTTGCTAGGGAATCAGGATGGTCGAGCCGGTGGTGCGGCGCCCGGCCAGGGCCTCCTGGGCCTCGTCCGCCTCGGCGAGCGGGTAGCGCTGGGCGATGTCGACGCTCACGTCGCCGCGCTCCAGCACGGCGAAGAGGTCGGCGGCCATGGCCTCCAGCCGCTCCCGGGTGTCGGCGTAGCCGTTGAGGCTCGGCCGGGTCACGAACAGCGACCCCTTCTGGTTGAGGATGCCCAGGTTCACGCCCTCCACGGGGCCCGAGGCATTGCCGAAGCTGACCATCAGGCCGCGCTTCTTCAGGCAGTCCAGCGAGGTCTCCCAGGTATCCTTGCCCACCGAGTCGTAGACCACGTCGCACATGGCGCCGCCGGTCAGCTCGCGCACCCGCTCGACCACGTCCTCCCGGGTGTAGTCGATGGTCGCCCAGGCGCCGTTGCGCTCGGCGCGGGCCGCCTTCTCAGGGGAGCTCACGGTACCGATCACCCGCACGCCCAGCGCCCGAGCCCACTGGCAGGCGATGGACCCGACCCCGCCGGCGGCGGCGTGCCAGAGGATGATCTCGCCGCCCTGCAGCGGATAGGTCTGGCGCAGCAGGTACTGGACCGTCAGGCCCTTGAGCATCGCCGCCGCCGCGGTCTCGGTGTCGATGGCCTCGGGCAGGCGGACCACCTTGTCCGCCGGCAGGACATGGCACTCGGCGTAGGCGCCCAGCGGGCCCTGGGCGTAGGCGACGCGATCGCCCACCGCCAGGTGGGAGACGCCCTCGCCCAGGGCCTCCACGACCCCCGCACCCTCGGTGCCCAGGCCGGACGGCAGGCCCGGCGCCGGGTAGAGGCCGGTGCGGAAGTAGATATCGATGAAGTTCAGGCCCACCGCCCGGTTGCGGACCCGTACCTCGCCGGGGGCGGGGTCGGTGGTGGCGACATCGACGAGCTCCAGGACCTCGGGCCCGCCGGTACGGGCGAACTGGATGCGCTTGACCATCGGAAATTCCTTGTGCCGCGGAAGAAGGAGGCACCAGTCAAGCGCCCTCGCCTCGCCGGGTCAAGGCACGCGTCGGCGCGGCCGGACGGCTTGACAGCCCGGCCGGGGCGACCAAGAATGACAAATGTATACAATAAAGCCACTAAAATGACGACATAGGATGCCGCCATGAGATCCCTCTGGATGCTGATTCCCGCCGCCCTGGCCGCCGGCCTCGCCGCCTCGCCCGCTATGGCCGAGGACGATGCCTGTCGCCTGACCCTCGAGGGCAACGACCGGATGCAGTTCAGCGCGGAGGCCCTGAGCGTGCCGGCCAGCTGCGAGCGGGTCACCCTGACCCTCGAGCATACCGGCCAGATGCAGGCCAACGTCATGGGCCACAACTGGGTGCTGGCCGCGACCGCGGACTACGAGGCGCTGGCTCAGGCCGGCATGAACGCCGGCCTCGACAACGACTACCTGCCGGCGGACGACGACCGCGTCCTCGCCGCCACCGAGATCGTCGGCGGCGGCGAGCGCACCAGCGTCACCTTCGAGACCCAGGGCCTGGCCGGTCGCGAGCTGACCTTCTTCTGCTCCTTCCCCGGCCACTATGCGGCCATGAACGGTACCTTCCGCGTGGGCGACGCCGACAGCTGACGCGCCCCCCGCCTCACAGGGTGGCCGGGAAGCGCTCCAGGCCGCGCACGAAGCGCTGCTTGTAGTCCTCGAAGGCCGCCCGATCCCGCTTGAAGGACTGGACGATGCTGCGCTCGTCCAGCGTCAGGGTCCGCGGCAGGTCCTGGACGCCGGTCGCCGGATGCCGCTTCGACAGGCCGATCCGCACGCCGTCCCGGCCGCTGAACCAGCGGTCGATGCCGGCCTCGCGGAAACGGGCTTCCTCGTCGGCGCTCGCGGCATCGACCCGCAGCGGCGCCCGCAGGGCCAGCTCGCCGACCAGGCGCAGCCCCGGCGCGGCGACGGCCTCCCGGGACAGGTCCGCCAGCTGCATCACGGTCATGCCCTGCCCCGCCTCGTCCAGCGCCAGCAAGGCCAGGGCCAGGGGGCGCGACTCGTCGTCGACCAGCGCCAGCAGCCGAGCCGCCTCCTGTTCGAACAGCACGCCCAGCACGCCGGCGAAGGTGGCCAGGGGAGCGAGTCCCGCCTCCTGACCGTAGGCCTCGGCGCACAGCCGGGCCAGGCAGGCTTCGCGCTGCTCCGGGTTCTTGATGTGGACGACTCTCATGGGTGTCAGCTCTCCCTTCACGGCTGATGCCCGCCCGCGGCGGGCCGGGAACGAAATCGCG
Source organism: Halomonas koreensis (assembly GCF_031451675.1). Classification (NCBI taxonomy): domain Bacteria; kingdom Pseudomonadati; phylum Pseudomonadota; class Gammaproteobacteria; order Oceanospirillales; family Halomonadaceae; genus Halomonas; species Halomonas koreensis. Next base: position 71,899 of record NZ_JARWAK010000011.1, read on the forward strand.
CAGCCTAGCACACTCGCGCGGGCGCGTCCGGGGCGGACAGCCCACCGCGAGCCCGGTTATGCTGGACGCGCCCCGACCCGGAGTCCGCCATGCCCGTCGTCCCGTCGCTGCCCCGCCTGATCGCCCACCGCGGCCTGTCCGCCCGGGCCCCGGAAAACACCCTGGCCGCGGTCAGGGCGGCCCACGAGGCCGGGCTCGGCTGGGTGGAGCTCGACGTCCAGCTGCTGGGCGACGGCACCCCGGTGATCTGGCACGACCGGGACCTGAAGCGCTGCTCCGACGGCCGCGGCCGGCTGGCCGCGCTCGACCTCGCCGCGGCCCGGCAACTGGATGCGGGCCGCTGGTTCGCTCCGGCCTTCGCCGGCGCACCGATGGCGACCCTCGAGGAGATGCTCGCGCTGCTCGCCGAGCGAGGCATGGGGGTGAACCTCGAGCTCAAGGTCAATCGCGGCCACGATCCCGAGGCCCTGGCCGAGGCGGTGGTGCCGGCGCTGCTGGCCGCCCTGCCCGCCGACCGCTGCCTGCTGTCGTCCTTCGATGTCCGGGCACTGACCCGAAGCCGGGCGCTGGCCGGCCCCGACCGCCTGGCCCTCGGCATCCTGCACAAGCGCCTGCCCGACGATTGGGAGGCCCGCTGCCGCGAGCTCGCGGCCTTCAGCGTGCATACCGACTGGCGGCGCCTGAGTGCGCCGCGAGCCCGAGCCGTCAAGGCCGCCGGCTACGCCCTGGTGTGCTACACGGTCAACGACCCGGACGCCTTCGCGCCTCGCTGGGCCTGGGGGGTGGATGCGGTGATCAGCGACGATCCCACGCGCTTTCGCTGAGTCTCGCTCGGCGGCCAAACCGCGCGTCGAGGGCCTGAAAACGGGCGAGAACGCTTACCGGCGTCATCACCCTCTTGTCATGTCTCCCTGATAAAACGGCAACTCCACGACAAGCACCGTTACGCGGGAGATACGTGATGCGACACTCTTTCATGCTGGCTGGCATTACCTGCCTATCCCTCTTCTCGGCCAATGCGCAGGCCGATTCGCAGGGCAACCTCGCCTTTGCGGAGACGACGCCCTTCACCGCCGACATGACCCAACAGGATGCCTACACCATCGTGGGCGATCGCGATCTGATGGCAATGGATGCGTACGACGCCGACGGACATGCCAATGCCATCATCGAAATTCCGGCTGGAACGTCTGCCAAATGGGAAGTGAGCAAGGACGATCCGAAGGCGGTTTACTGGGAATACGAAGACGGTGAGCCGCGCGTCGTGAACTACCTGGGCTATCCCGGCAATTACGGCGCCATTCCCGGTACCGCGCTGCCGGAAGAGCTGGGCGGTGACGGGGACCCTCTGGATGTCATCGTGCTCGGCCAAGCCGCCCCACGCGGAGAGGTGGTGGATGTACGCGTCATCGGCGTTCTCAAGATGCTGGACGACGGCGAGCAGGACGACAAGCTCATTGCGGTACTGGCACAGGACTCGCCTCTTTCACACCTGGAGACGCTCGAGCAACTGGATCGCGAGTTCCCCGGCGTGAGTCAGATCATCGACCTGTGGTTCGCCAATTACAAAGGCCCGGACGGCGGCATGGAAAGCCTGGGCTACGAGGGCGCCGACGTCGCCCTGGAGGTGCTGGAAACGGCCGCTGAGAACTTCCAGCGGACGCGATGACCCAGCGCAAGGCTCGATCGGTTCCTAGACCGACCGCCGCTGGATTGACGATGCCGGATCGGGCGGCTGGAGACCGCCTATCCGGCATCGGCAACCTGCCCACGGGCATCCCGGCGCCGATGCCCGATAGCCGAGCCGCTTTCGGGGTGATCCTTTGCTTCCTGACGCCCGGGTCGATGCGCGACGCGTCGCGCTGTCGAAAATTGATGATGGCCAGCGCGGACAAGCCCTGGGCCCGTCGTCACAAGCGACTGCCCCATGAACACCGCGGCGAAGCGCTTCCTGGCCCGCTCGTTCGGCCCTCATGAGACAACCGCTTCAGCGGGCGCCCAGCGCCGCCAGGACGGCGGGATCCAGGCAGGCTTCCAGGGCATCGGCCAGTCGATCGAGCTGCCGCTCGCGATGGGCGGCCAGGTTCACGGCGGATTCCTCTTCGCCCTCCAGCCCCAACTTGGCCAGCAACGCGGCCGCCGCCGGCGCCTCGTCGAACAGGCCGTGCAGGTAGGTGCCCATCACCTGGCCGTCCTCGCTCACCGCCCCGTCCGGCCGGCCCTCGAGGTCGAGCAACGGCCGGGCCAGCGCCGGCCCCTCGGAGATCCCGTTGTGGATCTCGTAGCCGCTGACCGCCACGCCTTCGCCGGACGAGGTATCCAGGAGTGTGCCGCGCACGTTGCGCAGCCGCTTGCCGGCCACCATCCGGGTGCGCATGGCCAGCAGCCCCAGGCCCGGCACGCTGCCGGCCTCACCCTCCAGGCCGTCCGGGTCGTCGATGGCCTCGCCGAGCATCTGGAAGCCGCCGCAGATGCCGAGCACCCGACCGCCGTAGCGCAGGTGGCGATAGATCGCCGCCTCCCAGCCCTGGCGGCGCAGCCAGGCCAGATCGCTGGCCGTCGCCTTGCTGCCGGGCAGCAGGATGACGTCGGCGGCCGGCATGGCCTCGCCCGGCCCGACCAGCGTCAGCGCGACCCGCGGATGCAGGCGCAGGGCGTCCAGATCGGTATGGTTGCTGATCCGCGGCAGCGCCGGCACCACCACGCGCAGCCCCGGCGCCTCGGCGGCGCTCTCGGCGAGGCCCAGGCCGTCCTCGGCGTCCAGCAGCAGGCCGCTGAGATGCGGCAATACGCCGTGTACCGGCTTGCCGGTGTGGTCGGCGAGCCAGCCGAGGCCCGGCTCGAGCAGGGCGAGATCGCCGCGGAAGCGATTGATCACAAGCCCCGTGGTGCGTGCGCGCTCGGACTCGCTCAGCAGCGCGAGGGTGCCCACCAGCTGGGCGAAGACGCCGCCGCGGTCGATGTCGGCGACCAGCCACACCGGGCAGTCGACGGCCTCGGCGAAGCCCATGTTGGCGATGTCGTTGGCCCGCAGGTTGATCTCGGCGGGACTCCCCGCCCCCTCGGCGATGATGAGCTCGTGGCGCGACGACAGCCGCGCCCAGGCCGCCAGCACGGTCTCGCGGGCCTGGCGCTTGAAGGCGTGGTAATCCAGCGCGTCCATGTGCCCGTGGACCCGGCCATCGAGGATCACCTGGGCGCCGCGGTCGGTCTCGGGCTTGAGCAGCACCGGGTTCATGTCGGCGTGGGGGGCGAGGCCGCAGGCCGCCGCCTGAAGGGCCGTGGAGCGGCCGATCTCGCCGCCCTGCGGGGTCACGGCGCTGTTCAGCGCCATGTTCTGGGGCTTGAAGGGCGCCACCGACACGCCGCGCCGCGCCAGCAGCCGGCACAGCCCCGCCACCACCGTGCTCTTGCCGGCATCCGAGGTGGTGCCCTGGATCATCAGGGTCCTCATCGGCGCGCCTCCAGGGCCGCGAGCGCCTCGAACAGCGCCGAGGCGTCGGCCGCCTCGCCCCAGCCGTTGCCGTGCACCCGCTCGGCCAGCGGCAGGCGCTGGCGCCAGCCGGCCCGGGCCAGCTCCGGCCGGTCGAGGAAGTCGTCGACGTAGCCCAGGCACAGGTAGGCGAGCGGGTAGACGTGCGCCGGCAGGCCCAACACCTCGGCCAGGTCCCCCTGATCGAGGATGCTGACCCAGCCCACACCGATGCCCTCGGCGCGGGCCGCCAGCCACAGGTTCTGCACCGCCAGGCAGGTGCTGAACAGGTCCGTCTCGAGGATGCTTTGGCGGCCCAGGACATGCTCACCGCCTCGGCGGCGATCGCAGGTGATGCACAGGTTGAGCGGACTCTCGAGGATGCCCTCCAGCTTGAGGCGGCGATACAGCGCGCCGCGCTCACCGGTATGGGCCTCGGCCGCCTTCGCGTTCTCGCGCTCGAAGATGGCGTGGACGCGCTCGCGTACCGCGCGGTCGTCGATCAGCAGGAAGTCCCAGGGCTGCATGAAGCCCACCGAGGGCGCGTGGTGGGCGGCCTGGAGCAGGCGCGCCAGCACCTCGGGCGGGATCGGGTCCGGGCGAAACTGGGCGCGCACGTCGCGACGCTCGAAGATGGCCCGGTAGAGGCCCTCGCGCTGCGCCTCGGGGAAGGCGTGGTCGGGTCGCCCGGTCGAGTCTGCCATGCGGCGGTCTCCTGGAAGTCGTGATGGTGGGATGGCGCTAGCCTCACGGGATGATGAGCTTACCCGGCGCCAAGCCGCTGGTGGACCAGCCCCGCACGAGGGCGCTGTGCCCCCCTCTCTGGGCGCTACCGACGCCCTGCGGCGCTCTCGCATCCTGCTTCGCTTGCAGGGCCGGTGCTGGCCATCCATGGCCAGCCCGTTCGAAGCAATGCTCCTCACCCCTGGCGTAGGCCCCTCGCGCCGTCTTGCCCCCGGCGCTCATCCGGTAACTTCAGAGCCGAGGCTGCTACAGTTCTATTCCCTTCTGCGCCTTTACCCCTTGGTCTTTAAAGGCATGCTTGACCACCTTCATCTCGGTCACGGTGTCGGCCAGCTCGATCAGCGCCTCCGGGGCATGGCGGCCGGTGACCACCACGTGCTGCATGGCCGGGCGCGCCTGGAGGTCGTCGAGCACCCGATCCAGGTCCAGGTAGCCGTGGCGCAGGGCGATATTGAGCTCGTCGAGCAGCACCAGGGCATAGTCGGGATCGCCGAGCATGCGCCGGGCCTCGGCCCAGGCGGCCTCGGCGGCGCGGATGTCGCGCTCCCGGTCCTGGGTGTCCCAGGTGTAGCCCTCACCCATCACGCGGTAGTCCACGCCGGGCAGCCGGCGGAAGAAGGCGTCCTCGCCGGTGCTGAAGGCGCCCTTGATGAACTGCACCACGCCGACCTTCATGCCGTGGCCCAGCGCCCGGGCGGCCATGCCGAAGCCGGAACTGCTCTTGCCCTTGCCGGGGCCGGTGAGCACCAGCAGCAGGCCCTGCTCCTTGTCGGCGGCTTCGATCCGCTCGTTCATGATCTTCTGCTTGGCCGCCATGCGTGCGGCATGGCGCTCGGGATCAACGTGTCTCATCCGGGTCTCCTGCGGAAGGGGTGGGCGTCAGGGGCTCGCCGCGGAACAGCGCGGCGACCAGCTCGGGGGCGGAGGGGAAGTAGCCGTGGAAGTAACTGGCCACCAGGCTCCCCTGCCGGAAGATGGCCTCGGCCTCGCTGCCCGACTGGCGACGGGCATGGGCCCAGGGCGCGGCAGGCGTGTCGAGCCGTGAATGATGGAAGGTATGGCCACGCAGCTCGCCCCGATCGGTCGCCAGGACCTGCAGGCCGATGCCCTGGAGCCGTCCGGCCATGCGGGCCTCGCCGGGCAGCAGACCGAGCATGGCGTGGCGGTCGCCCTCGCCGTCCGCCAGGCACTCCATGCAGGCCATCAGTCCGCCACACTCGGCCAGGATCGGCTTGCCGGCGGCGTGATGGGCGCGGATCGCCTCGCGCATGGCGACGTTGTCGGCGAGGCGGGCGGCATGCAGCTCCGGATAGCCGCCGGGCAGCCAGAGGGCGTCGCACTCGGGCAGGGCGGCATCGGCGAGGGGCGAGAAGAACGCCAGTTCGGCCCCCATGGCCTCGAGCAGCGCCAGGTTGCCGCGATAGAGGAAGGCGAAGGCGGCGTCACGGGCCACGGCGATGCGCCGGCCGGCCAGCCGCCGGAGCGGCGGCGCGGGACGCGCGGCCTCGAGGCTGACCCGGGCGGGCAGGCGGTCGAGGCCGGCCTCCGCCAGCACCGCGGCGGCGGCATCCAGCTGGGCGTCCAGGCCCTCGAGCTCGGTGGCCTGCACCAGCCCCAGGTGACGATCGGGGATGGCCATCGCCGCATGGCGCGGAATGGCACCCAGCAGCGACAGGCCGTCCGGCATGCTGTCGTCGAGCAGGCGGCCATGGCCGGGACTGCCCACCCGGTTGGCGATCACCTCGTGGATGGCCAGGTCGGGGTGGAAGTCGGCCAGCCCCCGGGCCACGGCGCCGAAGGTCTGGGCCATGCCGGCGGCATCGATCACCGGCAGCGCCGGCAGGCCGGCCAGGATCGCCAGGTCGGCGCTGGAGGGGCTGCCGTCGAACAGCCCCATGGAGCCCTCCACCAGTACCAGGTCGGCCTCGCCGGCGGCCTCGGCCAGCCGCCAGCGGCATTCGGCCTCGCCGGTCATCCAGGGATGCAGCTGGTAGACCGGCGCCCCGGAGGCCACCTCCTGGAGCATCGGGTCCAGGTAGTCGGGGCCATGCTTGAAGACCCGCACCCGGCGCCCGGCATTGCGGTGCAGCCGCGCCAGGGCGGCGGTGACCATGGACTTGCCCTGGCCGGAGCCGGGGGCGGTGATCAGGGCGGCGTGGGCGGTGCCGCGAACCGTGGAAGAATCGCTCATGTCACCTCGCGGGTACGAAGACGGGGGCGCCGTCGATCCGGGCGGTGGCGAGTCGCTGGCCGTAGAGGCGTTCCAGCGCCTCGGGCACCAGCATGACCTCCGCCGGGCCCCAGCAGGCCTCGCCGTCCGGATACAGCAGCAGCAGGTGGTCGCACCAGCGGGCGGCCAGGTTGAGGTCGTGCAGGCACATCAGCACGGCATGGCCGGCGCCGGCCTGCTCGGCCAGCAGCTCCATGACCGCCGCCTGGTGGTGCAGGTCGAGATGGTTGGTGGGCTCGTCGGCGAGCCAGATCGCCGGCGCCTGGGTCAGCACCGTGGCGATGGCCAGGCGCTGGCGCTCGCCGCCGGACAGGGTGTCGACCCGCCGCTCGGCCAGGTGGGCGATGTCGAGCCGGGCCAGGGCGGCCTCGGCCAGGCGCAGGTCCTCCACGCCCTCGAGCCGCCAGGGCGAGAGGTAGGGGTGGCGGCCGATCAGCGCGGTCTCGCGCACCGTGGCCGGAAAGTCGTCGTGACGCTCCTGGAACACCAGCCCGAGGCGTCGCGCCGCCTCGCGCCGGCGCAGGCTCGCCAGCGGCCGGCCGTCGAGGCGCACCTCGCCGCGGCGCGGCGCGCGCAGTCCCGCCAGGGTGTGCAGCAGGGTGGTCTTGCCGACGCCGTTGGGACCCAGCACCCCCCAGCGCTGGCCCGCCGCCAGGCGCAGGTCGAGGGCTCGGCCGTCGGGGCGCCCGGGGACCTCGATCACCAGGTCCCGGGCCTCCAGGCAGGCGGACGCCGGCCCGGGCCTCATCCCTGCCCCCGATACAGCAGGTAGAGGAAGGTGGGCACCCCGAGCAGCGCGGTGATCACGCCCACCGGCAACTGTTCCGGGGCGATCACCGTGCGCGCCAGGGTGTCCGCCAGCAGCAGCAGGGTGCCCCCCGCCAGGGCGCAGGCGGGCAGCAGCAGGCGCTGATCGTTGCCCAGGGTCAGGCGCAGCATGTGCGGGACCACCAGGCCGACGAAGCCGATGCTGCCGGCGGCGGTCACCGCCACCGCGGTCATCAGGCTGGCGACCAGGTAGAGGGCCCACTCCAGGCGACGCACCGCCACGCCCAGCGCCGCGGCCTGCAGCGGCCCCCGCGCCAGGACGTTGAGGCTGCGCCCCAGGGGCAGCGCCAGCAGGCAGGCCGCCAGCAGCAGCGCCAGCGGCGGCCAGGGCGAGCCCGCATAGGCGAGGTCGCCCATCAGCCAGTAGAGCATGCCGGGCAGCCGCTCGGCGGGGCTCACCACCAGCATCAGGGTCACCACCGCCCCCCAGCCGGCGGCCACGACCACGCCGGTGAGCAGCAGCCGAGCCGGCGTCCAGCCGCCGCGGCCATGGGCCAGGCCGAACACCAGCAGCGTGGACACCAGGGCCCCGGCGAAGGCGCTGCCGGAGACCAGCATCCCCCCGAGGCCGGCCAGCATGGCCCCCAAGGCCCCCACCGAGGCGCCGCCGGACAGCCCCAGCACGTAGGGGTCGGCGAGGGGGTTGCGCAGCAGTACCTGCATCAGCGCCCCGGCCAGCGCCAGCAGCCCGCCCACCGCGAAGGCGGCCAGCGCCCGGGGCAGGCGCAGCTCCATCACCAGGGTGCGCGACAGCGCCTCCCCCTGGCCGCCCAGGACGGCCAGGATCTGCTCCGGGGCGAGGGCCACGCTGCCCAGCGCCAGGGACAGCCCCAGGGCCGCCAGGGCTGCCAGGGCCAGCCCGCCGAGGGAACGAAGCCAGGCGTCCGTCATGCCCTAGCCTCCCCGCCGCTCGCGTGCCTGCTCGAGCTTCTCGCAGAACAGCCGGCTGCCTTCCAGCATCCGCGGCGTGGGCCGCTGGATCAGCGAAGGCGGCACGAAGAAGAGGTTGTCCCGGGCCACCGCGGTGAGCTCGGGATAGCGCTCCCAATGGGTCAGCCAGTCGCGGTTCTCCTCGCCCATGCCGCCGGCGAGGATCGCCTCGGGGTCGGCGGCGAGCACCGCCTCCTCGTCGAGGCGCGGCACCAGCCGGTCCAGCTCGCCGAAGACGTTGGTGCCGCCGCACAGGGTCAGCACCTTGCCGATCAGGTGCTCGTCGTTGACGGTCATCAGCGGCTCGTCCCACACCTGATAGAAGACCGGCACCGGCTCGACCCCGGCGTAGCGCTCGGCCAGCGCCGCCATGCCCTCGCGGAAGCGCGCCGCCTCGCGGTCGCCGGCCGCCTCGGTCCCGGCCAGCCGCGCCAGCCGCTCGATGGCGCTGGCCACGCCCTCGAAACTGCGCGGCTCGATGTAGAACACCGGCAGCCCCATGTCCTCCAGGGTGGCCAGCTGCTCCGGCGGGTTGCCGGTGATCCAGCCCACCACCAGCTCGGGCCGCAACGCCAGCAGGCGTTCCAGGTCGAGCCGGGTGTGGCTGCCCACCGAGGGCACCTGCCGGGCCTCGGGGGGATAGTCGCTGTAGTCGACCACCGCCACGACCCGCTCGCCGGCGCCCGCCGCATAGGTGAGCTCGGTGGCCCCCGGCGAGAGCGCGGCGATGCGCGCGGCCGGCGCCGGGAGGCAGAGCTCGCGGCCGGCGTCGTCCCGGGCGCAGACCTCGCCGAGAGCCGCCCCCGGGCCGAGACCCGCGAGGGCCAGGACCACCGCCAGGGAGAGACGCCGCAGGCGCATCATCCGCCGAACTGGACGCTGAGGAAGGCCGCGCGACCGGCGTTGACGTAATCCCTGGCGGTCTCGTAGTCCTTGTCCAGGGCATTTTCCAGGGTCAGGCGGGTCGACCAGCCGGGGGCGAAGGCCCAGCCGGCGCGCAGGTTGAGCAGGCCGAAGCCACCGAGGCGATCCTGGTTGTCCGCATCGTCGTAGCGATGGTTCTGGACGATCCAGGAACCGCCCAGGGACCAGTCGCCCAGTTCGCGATCGATATCCAGGCGCAGGCTTTGGGTCGCCCGGCGCCGCAGGTCCTTGCCGGACTCGCGATTCTCCGGGTCGAGATAGGTCAACGCTCCTGCCAGGGTCCAGTCGTCGAGCTCGACGCCGGTGGCCAGCTCGACGCCACGGATGCGAGCCTCGTCGACGTTCTGGGGCGTCCAGAGGCCGCTGCCTGTCGGCGCCCAGGCGATCATGTCCTCCAGTTCCGTCTGGTAGGCGGCCAGGTCCCAGTACCAGGTACGATACTGGCCGCGCACGCCGAGCTCGAGGGTCTGGGAGGATTCGGGATCGAGATCGGGGTTGCCGCTGCCGGGCCAGTAGAGGTCGTTGAAGCTGGGCGCCTTGAAGGCGGTACCGTAGCTGGCCCGCAGGGTATGGCGGGCGTCCAGGTCATAGCCCAGCGCGACGCTGCCGGTGGTTTCCTCGCCGTAGGCCTCGTTGTCGTCATGGCGCAGGCTGGCCTGGAGGGTGACGGGAGCGAAGTCGAGCAGCCCCTGGGCGAAGGCGGCGCTGTTGTGGCGGCTGTCCACCGCATGGCCGCTGGTGCCCGAGACCCGGTCCTCGACATGCTCGGCACCGACCACCAGCTCGTGGGCCCCGAAGGCCAGGGTGTTGTCCCAGCGCGCCGTGCGCGTCCGCGTCTCGATGACCGAGGTGCTCGCCGCACTCCAGGACGAGGCATCCTGGTGATCGTCCACCTCGTCGCGCGCCTCGCTCAGCGTCAGTCGGCTGGACCAGGCCTCGGTCAGCGGCACTACGCCATAAATCCCGGCGACCTGCTGCACGAAGTCCATGTCGCCACCATCGTATTCGGTGTTGCCCCGCGCCCGCAGGCCCAGCAGACCGAGTTCGGCGCCGCCGGCGAAGGTGTGCGAGAGGCGCACCAGGCCGGTGGTGTTGTCGAAGCCCTTGTCCTCGCCGTCCTCGCGCACCGGCGTGCCGTCGGTGTCGAGGTGGCTGGCGGCGAGGTGGTAGCGGGTGCCGCCCTCGCCGCCGGAGAGCGAGGCGCTGGCGCGCCGGGTATCGAAGCTGCCGCCCCCCAGCGAGATGCGCGGCGTAGGCTCGCCCTCGCCTTCCGGGGTGAACAGCTGCACCACGCCGCCCACGGCCCCGGCGCCGTAGAGGCTGCCCCGGGGGCCGCGCACGATCTCGGCGCGCTGGAACATGCGCGGATCCAGATACTGCCAGGCCGGGCCGCCGGTGGTCGCGGAGCGCAGCCGGATGCCGTCGATCATCAGCAGGCTCTGGTCGTTGCCGGTGCCACGGATATAGACGCTGCTGGTCTTGCCGAAGCTGCCGTTGGTCTGGACATCCACGCCGGGCTGGCCGCGGAGCAGGTCCGGCAGGCTCACCGGATCCTGGCGGCGCAGGTCGGCCTCGTCGATCACGGTGACCGAGGCAAGGCTCTCGTCGGCGGTCCGCGGCGCCAGGGCGGCGGTCACCACCAGGGGGTTGAGGCGTGGCTCGGTGGTGTCGGCGCCGTCCTCGGTATCGTCGGCGATGGCCAGGGGGGCCAGGCCCAGGCAGAGCGAGGCCAGCGCCCAGCGGCGAGAGAAAGGTGTTGTCATGATCGTTATCCCGGGGCCGCACTCACCCGTGCGGCGATGAACCCTCGAAAGGCCGGGACGCGGAACGGACGGGACATCGGCGCGGCGCCCTGCCCTCGGATCGCCCGCCGCGTCCTGGCATGCGCTCACAGGCCGGTCTCCGGGCTGACGAGCGAGGCGCGGGCTGGCGCCTCGGGACCACCGCCTTCCCGTGCCGTGTCGGCACAGTGGCATACCGTCGAAGGTAGTGGCGGCCCTTGACTCGATCACCGTTGCGGGGGCAGCGTCGGGCTGGCTGGACAGCGTCACCGACTTCCCGTTTAACCGGCGGCGTGGGCTCCGCCGGCACCTGAGAGTGCGCGTAAGCTAGCAACCGGGATCGGGGGCGTCAACGCGCATCCCCTCTCGGGTTGACCTGACGCAGGCAGCGGGCCAGACCGTGGCGCACGTACCAGACCGCCTCGGCGCGAGCGGCGACGTCCTGGGCCAGCCAGCCGGCCAGGTCGCGCAGGCGCCGGTCCGCCGCCTCCATCGGCACGATGCCGCGGCCGATCTCGGGCAGGATCAGCACCACCTCGCCGTCGCACGCCGCCTCCGCCCCGACCAGCGCCTCGAGGGCCGCGTCCAGCCGCCCGCGCAACCGATCGTCGTCGGGCTCTTCGGCGAGCGCCCTTTCCAGCCAGCCCGTCCAACCGGTCAGCACCAGCGCCGCCCCCGGGCGAAGATCATGCTCGCGGCCCTCGAGCCCGGCCTCGTCGACCCGATACCAGGCGGCACCGGGGAAGCGCGCGGCTACCAGGTCGCGCTTTCCCGCGCAGGCACCGCCGATGAAGAGCTGCATGACCAGCCGTCCTCCTCGAGTGTGAACGTGAAGCGCCGCCCCTGGGCCTGGCCGACCACGCCGTCCCAGAAGTCCGCCGCCTCCAGGCGCCGGCGCAGCTCGCGGATCGCCCCGCCGTGGCTGACCGCCAGCACGCGGCGGTGGCCCGCCTCGCGCGCCTCGGTCATCACCTCCTCGAGCCAGGCCGAGAGCCGTGCCCAGAGGTCGTCGGCGGACTCGCCGCCCGGCGTGGGCAGGCGGCCCTGGCTGTCGACCCAGGCCCGATAGCCGGGATCGTCCTTCAGCGCGGCCCAAGTCTGCCCTTCGTAGTCGCCGAAGGCCAGCTCGCGCAGCCGGGCATCGAAGCGCGGCGCGGCGCGCTCCCTGCCTTCCAGCACATGGGCCAGGGTCTGACGGCAACGCGTCAGGTCGCTGCAGTGGACGGCATCGAAGGCGACGTCGGCCAGCGCCTCGCGCAGCCGGTCCAGGTCCGGCTCGGCGTCCGGCAGCAGCAGCGGAATATCGCGATGGCCCTGGTAGCGGCGTTCCCGGTTCCAGGTCGTCAGGCCATGACGAACGACCACCACGTCGAGGCGGCGGGGTTCGTCCAGGCGAGCATCGTTCATCGGCGTTCCCCTTCTTCACAGGCCCCGCTCGTCAGGCCATGACGCACGACCACCACGTCGAGGCGGCGGGGTTCGTCCAGGCGAGCATCGCTCATCGGCGCTCCCCCTCTTCACAGGCCCCGCTCGTCAGGCCATGGCGAACGACCACCAGCTCCAGGCGATCAGCAGCAACCATAGTTCTCCTCCCTCGATGGCGGCCCCGACGATGTCGCCGTTGAGGCCGCCGAAGGCCCGGCGCACCGCCAGGCCGTAGATGATGATGAAGGCCCCCAGGCCGAGCGCCAGCCAGGCGCCGCCCGGGACCCAGGCCAGCAGCGCCAGCGGCACCGGCACCGCCAGCAGCAGGTCGCGTCGCGTCAGGCTCTGCCGCCAGGCGTGGGCCATCCCCTCGGGGCGGGCGGCCTGCATGCCCACCAGCAGCCCCACCCCGCCGAGCCGGCCCAGCGCGGCGATCGGCACCAGCCACCAGGGGCTCGCCCCGGCGTCCAGAAGGGCCCACAGCAAGGCACCCTTCCAGGCCAGATGGAAGACCAGCGCCAGTATCCCGAAGCTGCCCACCTGGGGATCCTTCATGATCGCCCAGCGCTTCTCGAGGGCGGCATTGCTGCCCAGGGCATCGGCCAGGTCCATCAGGCCGTCGAGATGCAGGCCGCCGCTCAGGGCCACCCACAGGCTGAGCAGGGCCAGGGCCAGCAGCGGCAGCGGCACCACCGCCTCGAGCAGCGTGCCGACGGCGCCCAGGATCCCCCCCATCAGCGCCCCGACCAGCGGATAGGCCCGCGCCGCCCAGCGCCGGGTGGCCGGCGTCCAGGGGCAGGCCAGCGGCACCGGCAGCCGGGTCAGGAACTGCACCGCCAGCAGCAGGCCGAACATCGCCGCCTTCATGGGGCATCTCCCTTCCAGTCGATGGGCTGGCCGGCCACCACCTCGATGACCCGATCGGCCTCGGCGGCCAGGTCACGGTGCAGGCGCTGCAGGAAGGCCAGGTAGCGCCACACCAGGGATTCCCGGGGCGGCAGGTCCTCGTTGAGGTCGTTGGAGACCACCACCAGGTCGAGATCCCGCCGCCGCGCCGTCGCCAGCAGCCGGGCCAGCTCCCTCCGCCCCCCGGCCGGCTGCCAGCCGGCCTCGAACAGCACCCGACTGGCCCAGATCGTCAGGCAGTCGAGCAGCACGCTGCTGCCCGCCTCGAGACCGTCCAGCGCGCCGGCGATTTCCAACGGCGCCTCCAGGGTCGTCCAGCCTTCGCCTCGCTGGCGGCGGTGCCGGGCGATCCGGCGGGCCATCTCGGCGTCGCCGGCCCGGGCGGTGGCGAGATAGTAGCGCGCGCCGCCGCGGGCCGCCTGCCGGTCGCCGACCAGCGCCTCGGCCACGCCGCTCTTGCCCGAGCGCGCCCCGCCGGAGACGAAGGCGATCATGCCCGCCTCCACTCGGCCAGGGCCTCGATCAGGCGGGCATTGTCCGCCGCCCCGCGCAGGGCCAGGCGCAGCCAGGCCCCGTCCAGGCCAGCGAAGCCATGGGTGTGCCGCGCCAGCAGGCCACGATGCAGCAGGAAGGCGAACAGCGACTCGCTGGTCTCGGCATCCGGGCCGCCGCGCAGCAGGAAGAAATTCGCCTGGGTGGGCGGCACCGCGAAGCCGAGATCGCGCACCGCCGCGGGGACCGCGGCGCGCTCGGCCGCCAGCCAGGCCCGGGTGCGCGCCAGGTAGTCGCGATCGGCCAGCAGCGGCGCGACCAGCGACAGGGCCAGGGCATTGACGCTCCACGGCATCTGGAGGGCCGCCAGGCGGCGGACCCGATCGGGCGCGCCGAGCAGGTAGCCCAGGCGCAGCCCTGGCAGGTCGTAGAGCTTGGTCATCGAGCGCAGCAACAGCAGGTGCGGCGTCCCGTCGAGCCAGGGGGTGAGCCGTTCGTCGCCTTCGGTGAAGTCGATGAAGGCCTCGTCCACCACCAGGGTGGTGCCGGTGGCATGCGCCCGGGCCAGCAGCAGCTCGACGTCGGCGCGCGGGATCAGCGTGCCGGTGGGATTATGGGGCCGGCACAGGAAGGCGACGTCGACGCCGTCCAGGGCGTGCAGCGCCGCCTCAAGATCGAGGCGGAAGGCCTCGCCGCGCAGCGGCAGCGAGACGACGTCCAGGCCATAGTGCCGACAGGCTCGGGCGTACTCGCCGAAGCCGGGCTCGACCACCAGCGCTCGCCCGCCGGCGTGCAGGGCCGCGGCCAGGTAGATCGCCTCGGCGCCGCCGTTGGTGACCAGCACCCGCTCCGGCGCGACGCCCTCATGATCGGCGATGGCTCGGCGGGCATGGTCGTCGTCGGGGTCCGGATAGCGGCTCAGGGCCTCGCCGGCCGCGGCCAGCCGATCCGGCAGCCAGGCCGGCGGGCCCAGGGGATTGAGGTTGGCGCTGAAGTCGATCACCGGATGATCGGCGGGCAGCCCGCAACGCGCCAGCAGCGGCGCGATGCGCCCGCCGTGGGCCGGCCAGTCCGGTGCCTGCGCTGTCATCCGGGATGCCATGTCGGTCCTCATGTCGGTCGTCATATCAGCCACTCCCGCAGCGCGACCAGGGGCAGCATCAGCCCCAGGAACCCCAGCCAGCCGGCGTGCATCAGGCGGATGGCCCGCTCGATGTGGCCGGCCGTCAGGGGCGTGATCGGCGTGCCCAGGGTGGCCCGCCGGGAAGGCCGACCGGCGTAGCGATTGAGGCCGCCGAGGCGCACGCCCAGCAGGTGGGCCACCATGGCTTCCGGCCAGCCGGCATTGGGGCTGGGATGACGCGGCGCCTCGCGGCGGGTGGCGGCCAGGGCGCCGGCGGTGCGGCTGCCGGGGATCGCCCGGGCCGCCAGCCACAGCGCCAGGGCGGTGAGCCGCGCCGGCAGCCAGTTGGCGGCGTCGTCGAGCCGCGCGGAAGCCTTGCCGAAGTCTTCAAAGCGCGGACTGCGATAGCCGACCATGGAATCCAGGGTATTCACCGCCTTGTAGGCCAGCGCCAGGGGGGCCCCGCCGATCAGCGCCCAGAACAGCGGGGCGGTGATGCCGTCCACGGTGTTCTCGGCCACGGTCTCCACCGCCCCGCGGGCCAGCTCGGCCTCGTCGAGGGTCTCGGTGTCGCGCCCGACGATCATCGACAGGGCGCGGCGCGCCTCGGGCAGCTCGCCCCGGGCCAGGGGCACGGCCACCGCCCGTGCCGCCTCGGCGAGTCCCCGGGAGGCGAAGGCCGTGACCAGCAGCGCCAGCTCGGCGATGACCGCCAGCCCCGGCGCGACCCGCTCGAGCGCCGCCAGCAGGCTCCAGGCGAGTGCCCCGGTGCCGCCCACCACCAGGACCGCCAGCCGGCGGCCGCGACGCCGGCGCGCGGCCGGCGCGCCATGATTCCAGGCCCGCTCCAGGCGGGCGATGACGCGGCCGATGCCGACCACCGGGTGCGGCAGCCAGGGCGGATCGCCGACCACCAGGTCGAGGGCCAGGGCGAGGGCGACCAGCCCGAACAGCTCGAGGGACAGCGGAGCCGGGATCATGGGCCGCCCTCCCCGCCCGCCGCCAGGGAGGCCAGGATGCCGCCATGAACGGCGGCGGCGATGGCGCGCCCCAGGGCGGTGCCCGAGCCGGCGTAGGGCGTCGCCGGCCCGCGCTGGGTGACGGCGATGGCCAGGCAATCGGTGGAGGTGCCGGTGGCCGGGGTGCCGGTCTGCGGGTCGCGCACCCCGGCGTCCGCCAGGGCCCGGACCTTGGCCTCGGCGGCCGACAAGGCGGCATTGACCAGGCCGCCGTCGGTGAGATGGCCGTCGACGAAGACCTGGAGGTTGAGGGTGCCGATCACCAGGCGCGGGTCGCCGGCCGCCGGCGCGGTGATGTCCACGGCATTGCCGACCCCGGCGGTGACCGCCGCCAGCACCCGCCGATGCCCCGCGGCGGCCTGCTCCAGCGCCAGCCGGGACAGCGGGACCGCCGTCATCATGGCCACCGTCCGCCGCGCGGGAATGCCCCGACCGGCCAGCCAGGCCGCCAGGTCCCGCGCCGGGGCCTCGCCGGCATAGCCCTTGTCGACATGGAAGTTGCAGAAGTCGCATGCCCAGCCCGGCCCCGCCCCGACCAGGGCGCTGCTCAGGGTGCGCAACGGCCAAGGGTGGCGCAGGTGGACGCAGGCGTCATCGGCGGCCAGGATCAGGCCGTCGCCGAAGGCCAGGGTTCTCGTGGCAGGGCGCAGCGGGGCATCCATCGGGATCAGGTCGCCTCGCGGCCGTCGACGCCGGCATCGGCGAAGGTGGCCATCTCGCCCAGCATGGCGGTGGCGGCCTCGAGCAGCGGAAAGGCCAGGGCGGCGCCGGTGCCCTCCCCCAGGCGCAGCTCCAGGTCCAGCAGCGGCTCGGCCTCGAGCGCCGCCAGGGCCCGGGCATGGCCCGGCTCCCGGGCGCGATGGCCGAAGATCAGGTAGGGCCGCAGCGCAGGGTCGAGCCGGCAGGCGGTGAGCGCGGCCACCGTGGCGATGAAGCCGTCGACGAGAACCGGCAGCCGTCTGGCGGCGGCCTCCAGGTAGGCCCCGGCCATGGCGGCGATCTCCAGGCCGCCCAGCGCGGCGAGCACCCCCAGCGGGTCGGCGGGATCCGGCGCCCGCTCGGCCAGCGCCGCCTCGATCACCGCCCGCTTGCGCGCCAGGGCGTCGCCGGACACGCCGGTGCCGGGCCCCACCAGCTCGGCGACGGGAGTGCCGGTCAGGGCCGCCAGCATGGCGCTGCTGGCGGTGGTGTTGGCGATGCCCATCTCGCCGGCGATCAGGCAACGACAGCCCGCCTCGGCGGCGCGCCCCGCGGCGCGGCGGCCGACCGCGAGCGCCGCCTCGGCCTCGTCCCGGCGCATGGCGTCCTCGCGGGCCAGGTTGGCGGTGCCGGAGCGCACCCTGTCATGGACGATGCCCGCCCCGGACAGGTCGGCGGCCACCCCCGTATCGACCACCTCGAGGCGCGCGCCGAGGCGCCGGGCGAAGGCGTTGATGGCCGCACCGCCGGCGACGAAGTTGGCGACCATCTGCGCGGTCACCGACTGGGGGAAGGCCGAGACCCCCTCTTCCGCCACACCATGATCGGCGGCGAAGACCACCACGCCGGGAGGCGTGACCCGCGGGAAATCCTCGCCGGTGATCCCAGCCAGGGCGACGGCCAGGGCCTCGAGCCGCCCCAGGCTGCCCGGCGGCTTGGTCAGGGTGTCCAGATAGCGGGCGACCCGCTCGGCGCAGGCGGCATCCGGGGGGGCGATCGTCGGCAGGCAGTGGTTCACGGCGGACTCCGGGCATCCTTGTCTGGCCGAACATGCTACCAGAGCCGGGGGGCGATCCGCCGCCGACCTCGACAGACGCGCCCCGCCGCCCGATACTGTACATAAATACATAAAAGGAGCCGAGCATGGCACGCCCCCGCGATCAGGCCCTGGCCCGCAAGGGCCGCGGCGCGACCTTCGATCCCCCCAACCGCTTCGCCCCCACCCGGCGCGCGAGCGTGGACGACGGCTGGTGGCAGGAGGCCGTGCCCGAACGGCTGGCCACCGAGGTCGCCGAGGAGCGGGCCCGCAGCGCCCTGGCCTGGAACCGTTCGCCGGACCTGCCCTTCGACCGCTCCCTGAATCCCTACCGCGGCTGCGAGCACGGCTGCATCTACTGCTATGCCCGGCCCAGCCATGCCTACTGGGACCTGTCCCCGGGCCTCGACTTCGAGACCCGACTGATCGCCCGTCACGGCCTGGTCGAGCGGCTCGAGGAAGAGCTCGCCCAGCCGCGCTATGCCTGCCGGCCGATCAACCTGGCCGGCAACACCGACGCCTACCAGCCGCTCGAGGCCGAGCGGGGCACCACCCGGCGGGTGCTTGCCCTGCTGCTGGATTGCCGCCACCCCGTCACCCTGGTCACCAAGGGGGCGCTCGTCCTGCGCGACCTGGACCTGCTGGAGGCGCTGGCCGAACGGCGGCTGGTGCGGGTGATGGTCAGCCTGACCAGCCTGGACGCGACGCTGAAGCGCGTCCTGGAGCCCCGGGCGGCCGCGCCGGGGACGCGGCTGCGGGTGATCGAGCGGCTGAGCGAGGCCGGGGTGCCGACGGGCTCGCTGATCTCGCCGGTGATCCCGGGGCTCACCGACCACGAGCTGGAGCGCCTGTTGAGCGCGTCCCGGGAGGCCGGCGCCCGGGACGCCGGCTGGATGCTGCTGCGCCTGCCCCGGGAAGTGGCCCCGCTGTTCGAGGACTGGCTGCGCCATCACTACCCGGAGCGGGCCGCCAGGGTGATGAGCCTGATCCGCCAGTGCCGCGGCGGACGCGACCATGACGCCCGCTTCGGCCACCGCATGCGCGGCCAGGGGGTGTTCGCCGAGCTGCTCGACCAGCGCTTCCGCCAGGCCCATCGGCGGCTCGCCTTCCCCGGGCTGCCGCCGCTGGACACCGAGGGCTTCCGGCCGCCACGGCGCCAGGGCGAGCTGTTCGACTGAAGACGCGCGCGCCTCATGGGTCGACCAGCCGCCTCAGCTCCTCGAGATAGCCGTCCAGCACCAGGTTGGGCGGCGCCCCCTTGCGGGTGATGGCGCAGTAATGGGTCAGGTAGTGCCAGCGTGCCGGGTTGAGCGCGCGCATCCGGCCGTCGCGCACCCAGCGTTCGGCATAGTGGGTCGGCAGGTAGCCGATATAGCGGCCGGAGAGGATCAGGAAGGCGATGCCCTCCCGGTCGGTGGCCGAGGCGTCGGCCCGCAGCGGCTCGTGGCAGGCCTTGATGGCGGCCGTCTGGGCGTAGGCGGGCACCACAGCATCGCACTCGGCCAGCCGCGCCTCGGTCACCTCCTGGGCCTCGAACAGCGGGTGGCCGCTGGCGCAGTAGAGCCGCGAGCGCTCGGCATAGAGCGGCAGGTAGTCGAGCCCGGGCAGGGTCTTGAGGGCGGGGATCACCCCGGTGTGGAGGCGGCCGTCCAGCACCGCCAGCTCGATGTCGCTGGGCGGGATCATGCGGATGTTGATGCGCACCTCCGGGCCCCGCGCCTTGAGGGCGCTGAGCGCATGGGTGATGTGCATCTCGGGCATGGTCACCAGGTTGTCGGTGATGCCGATGTTGAGTTCGCCCTTGAGCCGGGCATGCAGGCCGTTGACCCGGGTCCGGAAGTCTTCCACCGCCGCCTGAAGCTGCAGGGTGGCCTCATAGACCTCGGCGCCCTCGTCGGTCAGGGCGAAGCCGCTGCGGCCCCGCCGGCAGAGCCGCAGGCCGAGCCGGGTCTCCAGGTCGCTCATGGCCATGCTGATCGCCGCCCGGCTGATGTTCAGCTCCACCTCGGCGGCGGAAAAGCCGCCGCATTCCACCACCTGGCGGAAGATCCGCAGCAGGCGCAGGTCGGCATCGCTGGGCTGGGCCGTCAGGGGGCCACGGCGGGCGGGCATGGCGGGTCCTCGTGCTCGGCGGGGGGAAGACTCGCGATCGGGGCGAACGCGATAAGTTAACCAGACACTTACACAAAGATAAATACATCAGAATTTAACTGACCCGGGGCCGGGCCTAGCCTGTTCCATGACCATGACACCACAACGGCCCAATCACGGGGGTGCCCCATGTCGGATCGAGACGTCCCACACGCCGCGGGCCTTGGCCCGGCGCAGCTGGATGCCTACTGGATGCCCTACACCGGCAACCGCCAGTTCAAGCGCGACCCGCGCATCATCACCGGCGCCGCGGGCAGCTACCTCACCGATGCCCGGGGGCGGCAGGTCTTCGACGGCCTCTCCGGCCTGTGGACCTGCGGCGCCGGCCACTGCCGCCCGGAGATCACCGAGGCGGTCGGCCGCCAGCTCGCCGAGCTGGACTATGCCCCGGCCTTCCAGTTCGGCCACCCCAAGGCCTTCGAGCTGGCCCACCGCCTGCGGGAGCTGACGCCCGACGGCCTCGACCACGCCTTCTTCACCGGCTCCGGCTCGGAGAGCGCCGACACCGCTCTGAAGATCGCCCGAGCCTACTGGCGCAAGAAGGGCCGGCCGACCAAGACCAAGCTGATCGGCCGCGCCAAGGGCTATCACGGCGTCAACTTCGGCGGCATCAGCCTGGGGGGGATCGGCGCCAATCGCGCCCTGTTCGGCCAGGGCGTCGACGCCGACCACCTGCCCCACACCCTGCTGCCGGACAACGCCTTCACCCGCGGGCTGCCCGAGCGCGGCGCCGAGAAGGCCGAGGAGCTGCTGGAGCTGATCGCCCTGCATGACGCCTCCAACATCGCCGCGGTGATCGTCGAGCCGCTGGCCGGCTCGGCCGGGGTGATCCCGCCGCCCAGGGGCTACCTCCGGCGGCTGCGCGAGATCTGCGACGCCCACGACATCCTGCTGATCTTCGACGAGGTGATCACCGGCTTCGGCCGCATGGGGGCGATGACCGGCGCCGAGGCCTTCGGCGTGGTGCCGGACATCATGAACGTCGCCAAGCAGCTGACCAACGGCGCGGTGCCCATGGGCGCGGTGATCGTCCAGGGCGAGATCTATCGCACCTTCATGGAGCAGGGCGGCCCCGACTACATGCTCGAGCTGCCCCACGGCTACACCTACTCGGGCCATCCGGTGGCCTGTGCCGCGGCCCTGGCCACCCTGGACCTGCTGGAGAGCGAGCGCCTGGTCGAGCGCGTGCGCGAGATGGCCCCGCTCTTCGAGGACGCCCTGCACGGCCTGAAGGGCAGCCGCCACGTCAGCGACATCCGCAACTACGGGCTGGCCGGCGCCCTGCAGATCGCGCCCTACCCCGGCGAGCCGGCGCGACGCCCCTTCGAGATCGCCATGAAGTGCTGGGAGAAGGGCTTCTACGTGCGCTACGGCGGCGACACCATCCAGCTCGGCCTGCCCTTCATCGTCGAGCGCGAGGAGATCGATCGCCTCGTCAATGCCCTGGGCGACGCCCTCGGCGAACTGGACTGAGCCATCGGCGAGCCCAACCAAAAGCTGCTTTACACAAGCCGGTTAACGAGATGAGCTTTCCCGGCGTCAAGCCTTCGCGAGGGCGCTGTAAACCCTTCCATGGGCGCTACTTTTGCCGTCCATGGGCAAAAGACCCTCGCGCCGCCTTGTCCCCGGCGCTCATCTCGCCCGACGTTTGTGAATGATGTCTCACTCACCTCACCCCATAACGGTGACTTCGAGAGGTAACTCCATGACCACACTCGGCCATCTGATCGACGGCGTCCGGGTCGACGACGCCGCGCGCACCCAGGAACTCTACAACCCCTCCACCGGCGAGGTCGCCGGCCGGGTCGGCCTGGCCTCCAGGGCCACCGTGGAGGAGGCCATCGCCGCCGCCCAGGCCGCCTTCCCGGCCTGGCGGGACACCCCGCCCGCCAAGCGGGCGCGCATCCTGTTCCGCTTCAAGGCGCTGCTGGAGCAGCACGCCGACGAGATCTGCCGGCTGATCGGCCAGGAGCACGGCAAGATCGTCCACGACGCCAGGGGCGAGCTCGCCCGCGGCATCGAGAACGTCGAGTACGCCTGCGGCGCGCCGGAGCTGCTCAAGGGCGAGTACAGCAAGAACACCGGGCCCGGCATCGACTCCTGGAGCGACTTCCAGCCGCTGGGGGTGGTGGCCGGCATCACGCCGTTCAACTTCCCGGCCATGGTGCCGTTGTGGATGTTCCCGATGGCCATCGCCTGCGGCAACACCTTCGTGCTCAAGCCCTCGGAGCGCGATCCGACCTCGACCCTCTACCTCGCCGAGCTGGCGCTGGAGGCGGGCCTCCCCGCCGGGGTGCTCAACGTGGTCAACGGCGACAAGGCGGCCGTCGATGCCCTGCTCGACGACGCCCGCGTCCAGGCCGTCAGCTTCGTCGGCTCCACGCCGATCGCGGAATACATCTACGGCCGCGCCTGCGCCAACGGCAAGCGCTGCCAGGCGCTGGGCGGCGCCAAGAACCACGCCATCGTGATGCCCGACGCCGACATGGACAACGTGGTCGACTCCCTGACCGGGGCGGCCTTCGGGTCCTCCGGCGAGCGTTGCATGGCGCTGTCGGTGGCCGTGGCCGTGGGCGACGCGGCCGCCGAGGCGCTGATCGACAAGATGCGGGCCCGGATGGCCAGCCTTCGGGTCGGCCCCTTCCACGACGCCGATAACGACTTCGGTCCGGTGATCACCCGGGCCCACCTGGAGAAGGTCTGCGGCTATATCGCCGGCGCCGAGGCCCAGGGCGCCGAGGTCGTGGTCGACGGCCGTGGGGTCCAGGTGCCGGGGCACGAGGACGGCTTCTACGTGGGCGGCACCCTGATCGACCGCGTGACGCCCGACATGACCTGCTATCTCGAGGAGATCTTCGGCCCGGTGCTGCTGGTGGTGCGCGTCGACTCGATGGAGGCGGCCATGAAGCTGATCGACGATCACGAGTACGGCAACGGCACCTGCATCTACACCCGCGACGGCGAGGCGGCCCGCTACTTCGCCGACCGCATCCAGGTGGGCATGGTCGGCATCAACGTGCCGCTGCCGGTGCCGGTGGCCTACCACAGCTTCGGCGGCTGGAAGCGCTCGCTGTTCGGCGACCTGGCCGCCTATGGCCCCGACGGGGCGCGCTTCTACACCCGGCGCAAGACCGTCACCCAGCGCTGGCCCTCGGCCGGGCTGCGGGAGGGATCGCAGTTCGCCTTCCCGTCGTAGGCACTCGCCGGCTCGGCGTCCTAAGTCAGGGCACCAGCACCGCGGCCCCCGAGAGGCGACCCTGGCGCAGGTCGTCCAGGGCCCGGTTGGCCTCCTCCAGCGGGTAGGCGACGGTCTCGGTGCGGATCGGCACCTGGGGGGCCAGCGCGAGGAACTCCTCGCCGTCGCGGCGGGTGAGGTTGGCCACCGACTTGAGGCTGCGTTCCTCCCACAGCAGCCGGTAGGGGAAGGACGGGATGTCGGACATGTGGATACCGCCGGAGACCACGCAGCCGCCGGGGCGCACGTGCGAGAGCGCGATGGGCACCAGCGCGCCCACCGGGGCGAACAGCAGGGCGGCGTCCAGCGGCTCGGGGGGTGCCTCGTCGCTGCCGCCGGCCCAGGCGGCGCCGAGGCGCCGGGCGAAGGCCTGGGCCGCCGTGTCGCCGGGCCGGGTGAAGGCATACAGGGTCTGGCCCCGGGCGATCGCCAGCTGGGCGAGGATATGGGCGGCGGCGCCGAAGCCGTAGATCCCCAGCCGTCGCGGGGCGTCGCCCCCGGCCAGCCGCCAGGTGCGATAGCCGATCAGCCCGGCGCACAGCAGGGGCGCGGCGGCCCGGGCATCCTCGGCCGGCAGCGGGAAGCAGTAGCGGGCGTCGGCCACGCAGTACTCGGCGTAGCCGCCGTCCCGGGTGTAGCCGGTGAACTCGGCGCGCTCGCAGAGGTTCTCGCGGCCGGCCCGGCAGGGCGCGCATTCGCCGCAGGTCCAGCCCAGCCAGGGCACGCCCACCCGCTGGCCGGGCGCCGGGTCGCCGACGCCCTCGCCCAGGGCATCGACCTCGCCGACGATCTCGTGGCCGGGGATCAGCGGCAGCCGGGGACGCTCGAGTTCGCCGTCCACCACATGCAGGTCGGTGCGGCAGACCCCGCAGGCCAGTACCCGCACGCGCACCTCGCCGGGGCCGGGCTCGGGCCGGGGCAGGGTTTCCGGCTGCAACGGCCGGTGCGGGGCATGCAGGCGCATGGCGCGCATCTCGCTCATGGGAGGCTCCTCCGCGGGACACGCCCCGAGCATAGCCCATGGGGGCCGGCGCTGAGCGGGCGTCACCGCCCGGCATGACCCAGGACAGACGATCGGCCCTCAGGCCTCGACGGTGACCTCGTAGCCGGTGAACTTGCGCAGGTTGATCACCCCGCTGTCGAGGATCAGGTACTGGCCCTTGATGCCCATCAGGGTGCCGGCCACCTCGGGGGCCTTGTCGAAGTTGTGGGAGACCACCTTGCGGGGATACTCGAGCACCGGATAGTCGAAGGTTCGCGGCGCCTCGTCGAGGGGGCGGATGGCGTCGCCGCCGAAGCGCTCGCGCAGGTTGGCCAGGCCGCCGGCCAGCCGCTCGAGCAGGCGGTCGCGCTCGGCCACCAGGTCCAGCTCGGGCGTCTCGCCCTTGAGCATGGCCCGCCAGTTGGTGCGATCCGAGACCTCTTCCTTGAACAGCACCTCGACGAAGCCGGACTGCTGGCGGGTATCCACCGCCAGGATCGGCAGCGCCTGGACGGCGCCCTGATCGAGCCAGCGGGTCGGCACCTGGGTGGCGCGGGTGATGCCGACCTTGAGCCCCGAGGCATTGGCCAGGTAGATCAGGTGGGGCTGGAAGCAGTGACGCTCGCCCCACTCGGGCTCGCGGCAGGTGCCCTCGAAGAAGTGGCACAACTCCGGCTTCATGATGCAGGTGTCGCAGCGGGCCAGCTTCTTGAAGCAGGGGTAGCAGTGCCCCTGGCCGAAGCTCTTGCGGGTCGCGCGCCCGCAGTGGGTACAGGCGATGGCGCCGGTCCAGGTCAGGCGCAGCGGCCGGCCCAGCCGAGCGTCGAGGTCGAGCCGCGCCTCGCCGGCGCGCAGGGCGTAGCGGGCCGGCGAGCCCGGCTCGACGGCCATCTTGGCCAGGCAGCCCCGCAGGACGACGGCGTCAGTCACCGCTGGCATCCCGGCCCAGGCCGGCCATCTGCGGCGAGACGCCCGCGCCGCCGCTGTCGGCGCCGCAGGTGCGCCGCTCCAGGTAGCCCACCCGCTGCTCCTCG
Organism: Halomonas koreensis; assembly: GCF_031451675.1. Lineage (NCBI taxonomy): Bacteria > Pseudomonadati > Pseudomonadota > Gammaproteobacteria > Oceanospirillales > Halomonadaceae > Halomonas > Halomonas koreensis. The sequence continues at coordinate 96,910 of NZ_JARWAK010000011.1, forward strand.
GGCACGCCGTTCTCCACCTCGAAGCGCATCACCGCCTCCAGGCAGAGCTCGGTCTGCTCGGCGGTCAGGAAGCGACCGTCCGGCCACTTGCGCAGGGCCACCGCCTGCTTGAGGCTCTCGTAGATGGCGGGCGTCATCTGCTGGATCATGCGCTCGAAGGTCATATCGCTCATGGCGGCTTCTCCGGGAGGCAGCGAAAGAAGGGAATTCATCGCCGGACACGGCGTGGTCGCGAATGATACCAGCCCAGCACCAGGCCCACGACCAGGCCGCCCAGGTGAGCCTCGTTGGCCACATTGCCGAAGCCGAACAGCTCGGCCACATCGGTCATGGTGAAGACCATCCAGCCGAGCATGAAGACCACCAGCATCTGGGGCACGAAGAAGCCGTCGCCCGGGCGCCGGCGCGACATCAGCCAGACATAGCCGAGCAGGGCGAAGTCGACGCCGGACATGCCGCCGAACAGCACGGTGCCGGTGGCGTACTGGGCCAGGTTGCCGCCGATGCCGGCGGCCAGCAGCAACAGCAGCATGCGGCCGCTGCCGTGCAGGGTCTCGATCTGGCGGCCGAAGAACCACAGCCACAGCATGTTGAAGATCAGGTGCATCCAGCCGAAGTGCAGGAAGGCCGGCGACAGCAGCCGCCACACCTGCCCCGAGGCCAGGGTGTCACCCAGGCTGCCGAAGGCCAGCTGGCCCTGCGCCACGCCCACCGGCACCACGGTCAGGGCGGCGATCACCCGGTCGCCGAGCAACCCCATGACGGCGAAGACCGCCAGGCACGCCACCAGGGCCGTGCCGGTGACCGGGGCGCGACGCAGGGGCGCCAGCCAGGGCGGCAGCGACGGCCGCGCCCGGGGCGCACCCTCGGGCATCAGCGACTCGCCGCGCTGCCACCGGGCCAGCAGCCGCTGCATGGCCTCGCGCTGCCCGGGGTCGACCAGCCACAGCACCTGCCCCTCCTGCTCGTCGGTGAAGAAGTGGCCGATGCGATGGGCCCAGAGCGCGCGCCGCAGCTCGCGGGTGTCGAGATCATGGGGGAGCAGCATCACCCGATACATGGCGTCTCCAGGCGGCAGAGGGGCATCGGGCGGGGCAGCCCCACACAAGAAAAAGTCCGGCGGAGGGAGCCGCCGGACAAGAGCAAGGGATCATTCAAGGGAACACCTACTCCGACGCGTCCGATGGCGGTAAGTTCGCAACAGTAGTCGCGATTTAAGTAACGTTTTGTATCAATCGCAATCGATCTCCCAGGGCTGCGGCCGCGCCTGCTCCTCCCGGGGCACGCGGATCCACACGAAGTGATTGGCGTCCAGGCGCGCCTCGCCGCTCCAGCGGTAGGCCACCAGCCGGCCGAACTTCACCGCGCTGTAGTCCAGGCAGGCGATGTTCGGCGCCGGCAGGGCCGGCACCCCCTCGCACCAGTAGTGGCCGATGAACAGCGGCGGCTCGTCCGGCCCGTAGTAGCTCAGCCGCCCGCGCTCGGCGTCGCTCAATTCGCGCCGCTCCAGGTCGCCCGGCAGGTTGTCGGGCTGGAAGACCACATCGCCCCAGGTCCGGGGCGCCCGAGCCCAGAAGTGGGCCCGGAAGCTGCGCCGGGTGAAGCCGTCGCCGGAATGGATCTGCACGCCCTCGGGCAACGGGATGTGGCTGCCCCGGGTGAGCCGGTCGAGGATGCGGAACTCCCGGGTGTCGGGCCGCACCGCGGCGGTCAGGAAGTCCAGGTCGATGCGGGCATCGGGGCGCGTCCGGCGCAGCTCGTCGATCAGGGCGGGATCCCAGCAGGCATGCACGACCCGCAGGCCGTCCTGCTCCAGGCAGAGGGGAATCTCCAGGAACCAGTCCAGCACCTCCTCCCACTCCTGGGGATGGTCGCGGTACTGCTCCAGGGTCTCCTTGACGATGCGATTGTGGCGGGGCGTGTGCTCGCGCAGCCAGGGCCGCGCCAGCTCGGGCGGGGCCCGGTGGCAGTAGGCCAAAGCATTGATCTCGTGATTGCCCATCACGATCAATGCCTCGCCCTCCTCCACCATGCGCCGGGCGATGGTCACCGCCAGGCGGATCCGGGGGCCGCGATCGATGAGGTCGCCGAGGAAGATCACCTTGCGTCGGGGATGGCGATAGACGCCGCCGCGCTGGTGGTAGCCGAGACGCTCGAGCAGCGCGGCCAGGGTCGCCCCGCAGCCGTGGACGTCGCCGATCAGGTCATAGCCTTCCAGGGGCGCTCGATTCACCTCAGTCTCCCAGGCGATTGCTCCAGCCCAGCTTGCTGCGCAGGACCTCATAGAAATTGTGGCCCAGGGGATGCACCAGCTGCACCCGCTGGGGCTTGCGACGGATCACCAGGACATCGTCGGGCTTGGCCACGGCGCGGGTCTGGCCGTCGCAGCTGATATGCGGGTAGGTCTGGTTGGTCTCGCCGATGTGGATGCGGATCTCGCTGGCGGCATCGATGGCGATGGGCCGGCTCGACAGGGTGTGGGGAAACATCGGCACCAGGGTGACGACCTCGAGCCGGGGGTGCATGATCGGCCCCCCGCCGGACAGCGCATAGGCCGTGGAGCCGGTGGGGGTAGCGACGATCAGGCCGTCGCTGCGCTGGCTGTGGACGAACTGCCCGTCGATGAACAGCTCGAACTCGATCATCCGCACCGCCTTGCCGGGGTGCAGCACCACCTCGTTCAGGGCGTCGCCGTTGCCGACCAGGGCGTCGTCGCGATAGAGCTCGGCATCCAGCAGGAAGCGTTCCTCCAGCTCGTAGCGACCGGCCAGCACCTCGCCGACCCGCTCCTCGAGCTCGTCGGGGGAGATATCGGTGAGAAAGCCCAGCCGCCCGCGGTTGACGCCCAGCACCAGGGTGCCGCTGTGGCACAGGGTGCGGGCGGCGCCGAGCAGGCTGCCGTCGCCGCCGACCACGATCACCAGGTCGCAGAGCTCGCCCAGCCGCCGGCGGCTGGCCTCGGGATGGCCGTGCCCCAGCAGCACCGTGGCGGTGCGGTCCTCGATGATCACGTGATAGCCCGCGTCGTCCAGGAAACGACACAGCCGCTTGAGGGTCTCGACCACCTTGGCGCTGCCCAGGCGGCCGATCAGGCCGATGTTCTTGAAGGCGTGCATGCGCGGGTCCTTCGCTTCGCGAGGCCTCATTATGTCGACTGGGGCCGAGCCGGGCAAACCGCCCTCAGGCCGGGCGCGGGACCCGCCGGCGCTGCCACCACTCGTTGATCAGCAGCGACGCCAGGATGATGCCACCGCCCAGCGCCAGGCGCGGCAGGTCGGCGTCGCGATTCCAGATCAGCAGGTTGACCAGCAGCCCCGCCGGCACCAGGGCGTTGTTCATCACCGCCAGGGAGCCGGCGTCGACGCGGGTGGCCCCGTGGTTCCACAGGAAGTAGCCGACCCCGGAGGCCACCAGCCCCAGCCAGGCCAGCACGCCCCACTGCAGCGGGGTCGCGGGCAGGGCCGAAGCGTTGCCCAGCAGCAGGAAGGCCGGCAGGGCCACCGCCAGCGCCCCCAGGTAGAACCAGCCGAAGACCGCCAGCCGCGGCAGCGACTCGGGCAGGCCGGCGGAGAGCCGCCGATAGCCCACCTGCCCCAGGGCGAAGCACAGGTTGGCGCCCTGCACCACCAGGAAGCCCAGCCAGTAGTCGCCGTCGAGGCCGCGGTAGCGGATCAGCGCCGCCCCCAGCACCGCCAGGCCGGCGGTCACCAGGTGGAAGGGCGTGAAGCGGCGGAACAGCAGGTCGTCGAGCAGTGCGATGTACAGCGGCGTCAGCACCGTGAACAGCAGCACCTCCGGCACCGAGAGCAGCAGGAAGGACTGGTAGAAGAAGCAGTACATCAGCCCCAGCTGGACCGCGCCCAGGCCCATCAGCGCCAGCCGCTGCCGGCCTGCCAGCAGGCGCGGGCGCAGCAGCGGCAGGAAGACCAGCGCCGCCAGCGCGATGCGCACCATCACCGCGAAATAACTGTCCACCTGGCCGGCCAGGTAGACGCCGATCAGCGAGAACGAGAAGGCCCAGAGGACGGTGATGCCGACGAGATAGCCCAAGGTTCCACTCCGTTTGGAGAAGCGAGGCGAGCGTGGATTATACCGACGGCATCCGGACTGCCAAGGCTCAGCGGCGGCGCAGCCAGTGCACCGCGTAGATCGCCCCCGGCAGCCAGCCCAGCAGGGTCAGGCCCAGGGCGACGAGCACCCGGCGGCCGCCCCCGCCCGCCAGGCCCATGGCCAGCGGCGGCAGCAGCACGCCCAGGGCCACCAGGGCGACGAAGGGCTCCGGGCGCACCGGACCCGCGTGACCCGGCGCCCCGTGCGGCGCCGGGTCACGCCCGGCGGACGCCGGCGAGGCGTCGCGCTCACCGGCGCCGGCCAGGGTCGCGGCCTCCCCGGCCCGGGGGGTGAACTGCTGAACGGCGTCGCGCGCCTCGCCCAGCGCCTGGCGGTGCGCCTGGTGATCGACCTTCTGCTCCAGCGACTCGGCCCCCTCGGCCAGCTCATCGTGGTAACGCTCCCAGTCCTCCCAGTCGTGGGGCGTGCCGGCCCGGGGCCGGTGCTCGCCGGCCTCCCGGGCTCGGGACCAGGCCTTCTCCTCCAGGGTGTTGGGTCGCTCGCGGTCGCGCTCGCCGTCCAGACCCTTGCGGGCGAGATATTCACGGGCATCCATGAGGCGTCTCCATCGGTCGGTGGATGCGGCATTGTGCCTTGTTGGAGTGGCGGCACAAGCCGGGGTTCCAGCGCCGGCACCGTTGGCGGGGCGCGAGGTGCGCCGACGTCGCCGTCGGCTATGCTGAACGCGAGACGCGCTGCGGTGCCCGGCCGCCCGCCGGGCGCAGGGAAGTCGCCCGGATCGGGGCACCCCGGCGATCAGGTCCCAACCGGCACAAGGAGAATCGCCATGCCCAGCAAGGCTCCCACCATCGTGCGCGAGATCATGTCCCGCGACTGCTACCGGGTCAGCGGCAAGACCTCCGCCACCACCCTGGCCGAGGGGCTGTCGTTGCACCGGCTGCCCGGGGCTCCCGTGGTCGACGGCCATGACCGGCTGATCGGCTTCATCTCCGAGCAGGACGTGCTCGGCAAGCTGCTGGAGAGCGCCTATCTCGACGACGAGCCGCCGCTGGTCGAGGACCTGATGCGCAACGAGGTGCTCTCGGTGCTGCCTTCCAAGAGCATCACCGACCTGGCCCAGGAGATGCTGGGCGCCAAGCCCAAGGTCTATCCGGTGACCGAGCAGGGGCGGCTGGTCGGCATCGTCACCCGTCGCGACGTACTCAACGCCGTGCTGCGCATGCGCCACGCCTGAGCATACCCACACGCCACTGGACACCCGGCCCGGCGCCGGGTGTCGTCGTGTGATCGGCACAAAAAAAGAAGCCGCCCCATCGGAATGAGGCGGCAAGGATCGATTCTGCAAGCCAGAACAACAGTGCTAGCGACTGCCATCGCGCCCGTTGTCTGCACCTGTTCTGACAGTCTTGGCGCGGAAAGTTCAGGCGACGAGGAAAATTTTTCACGCTGGCTGTCCGCAAGCCGGGGGTTGTAATCATTAAGCCACTGGATATACTGGCAAACCTGCGCGCGGGTGTAGCTCAATGGTAGAGCAGAAGCTTCCCAAGCTTAAGACGAGGGTTCGATTCCCTTCACCCGCTCCATCGCTTCCTCGCCGGCAGCGCGCCATGGCCCTCTTCCTGACCGTCTTCCTCGTCTGCCTGCTGATCATCGGCGGCATGGTCGCCGTCCTGATGCTGTCGCGTACCCCGCGCTACCGCACCGAGCCGGAACACCTGCTGTCGCTGTTCGACCGTGCCCTGGAGAGCCGGGTCGGCGAGACCGAATGGAATGCCGTGATAGGCTATCCGATCCGCCACGACGACTACCTGGAAGGCGTGCGTCGACGCGCCCAGCGGCTGATGGACGAGCATGGCCGGCACGGCCGGGTGGCGCGGGGCAAGCCGCTGCTGGACGACGAGGGCCAGGCCGAGCTGGCCGCCCTGCGCGACCACCTGGCCGCCCGCACCGAACTGAGGCGACGCCCGTCTCGTGAGTGAGCGTTGAGGCGGCTTCCGGTACACTGTGTGTGATGCCGCGAACCACGCGCCGGAGGGCAACCATGACCAGCGCCATCCGCCAGACCCCGCTCGATACCGCCATCCGCCACCACGCCCACGACTTCCACCAGATCGTGATCGGGCTGAGCGGCCGCGCGGACTTCGAGATCGAGGGGCTCGGCGGCTCCATCTCGGCGCTGTCCGGCTGCATCGTGCCGGCCAACCACCTGCATTACTACGTGGGCACCGGCGACAACCGCCAGCTGATCCTGGACCTGCCCCACGACGCCCTGTCGCTGACCGGCCACCACCACGAGCTGGCCCGCCTGTTCGACGCGCCCCGCTTCTTCGACCTGGACGATCCCCTGGCCCGCTACCTGGACTTCGTGCTGCAGGAGCTGCGCCTGCTCGGCGGCCAGGGCGCCCTGTCGCCGCTGCACCAGGAGCGGCTCGCCGGCACGCTGCTGGGCTCGCTGCACGCCCGCCTGGCCGAGGCCCCCGCCGGCGGCGGGCGGCCGCTGGACCTGGCGGCGCTGGACCGCTTCATCGACCGCCATCTGGCCGGCGGCCTGCGGGTCGCCGACCTCGCGGCCGAGGCCTGCCTGAGCGAGGCCCACTTCACCGAGCGCTTCCGCGCCCAGACCGGGCTGTCGCCCTGGCGCTACGTGATGCGCCGCCGGCTCGAGGCCGCCCACCGGCTGATCCGCGAGAGCCACCTGCCGCTGTCCGAGGTCGCCGCCCTCACCGGCTTCACCAACCAGAGCGCCCTGTCGCGCGCCTTCCGCCGCGACTATGGCCACCCGCCCAGCCAGCTGCGCCGGCTGTCGCCGCAGCGGCTGCACCATCGCCCCTCGACGGCTTAGACCTAAGTCGTAGAAAGTTCCCCGGTGCGTCGATAATCCGCGAATCCGTCAAATCCCTCCGCGGATTCGACAAGCAGAGCCCGTGGATGCGCCCTACCCTTCTCAGAATACCCCGAGACCGCCGGGACGGCCGTGCCGGCGACCGGGACCATACCCTGTGACGACGGGCTTCTACCGGGGGACCGACATGCTCAACGCCAACAAGATGCTGGATGACGCCACCTGGCGTCAGGATCTCGACACCCTCTTCGCGCGCATCAGCGAGCACTATGTGGTCGACGAGGACGCCTTCGTCGAGGAGCTGATCCAGGCCCTCGGCGCCGGCCGGGAGGACTTCGCCCGCACCGCGGAGAAGACCGCCGAGCTGGTGCGCGAGATCCGCGAGATGGACACCGCGGTGGATACCATCGACGAGCTCCTGCAGCAGTACAGCCTGGACACCCATGAGGGGCTGATGCTGATGTGCCTGGCCGAGGCCATGCTGCGCATCCCCGACAAGGCCACCGCCGACGCCCTGATCGAAGACAAGCTCGGCCCGGCCGACTGGAAGGCCCACCTGGGCCAGAGCGAGTCCTGGATGGTCAACGCCTCCACCTGGGGCCTGCTGATGACCGGCCGGGTGGTCACCATGGACCAGCCGCGGGAAGGCAAGCCGTCGGGCTTCATCAACCGGATGGTCAATCGCATGGGCGAGCCGGTGATCCGCCGCGCCATGTACGAGGCCATGAAGATCATGGGCAAGCAGTTCGTGCTCGGCCGGGACATCGACGAGGCCCTGAAGCGCTCCAAGCCGCTGTTCGACAAGGGGTACACCTACTCCTACGACATGCTCGGCGAGGCCGCGCGCACCCGCCGCGACGCCAAGCGCTACTTCGACGACTACGCGCGGGCCATCGAGCGCGTCGGCAAGACCAGCCGCTCGCTGTCCGACAGGACCCCGACGCCCTCGATCTCCATCAAGCTCTCGGCGCTGCACCCGCGCTACGAGTTCGGCCGCCGCGAGCAGGTGCTGCGCGAGCTGGTCGGCAGCGTCCGCGAGCTGGCCGCCATGGCCCGGGAGCGCGACGTGGCGGTGACCATCGACGCCGAGGAGGTCGACCGCCTGGAGCTGTCCCTGGAAGTGTTCCGCGCCGTCTACGAGAGCGACACCTGCCGCGGCTGGGGCAAGTTCGGCCTGGTGGTCCAGGCCTACGCCAAGCGCGCCCTGCCGGTGCTGCACTACATCAATCGCCTGGCCGACGCCCAGGGCGACGAGATCCCGCTGCGCCTGGTCAAGGGCGCCTACTGGGACACCGAGATCAAGGAGTCCCAGCAGCTCGGCGTGGACGGCTACCCGGTGTTCACCCGCAAGGCGGCCACCGACGTCGCCTACCTGGTGTGCGCGCGCTTCCTGCTCTCCGACGCCACCCGCGGCCGGATCTTCCCGCAGTTCGCCACCCACAACGCCCACACCATCAGCACCATCCTGGAGCAGGCCAACCGGGCGGACCGCGCCTTCGAGTTCCAGCGCCTGCACGGCATGGGCGAGGCCCTGTATGACGCGGCGCTGAAGCGCGCCCCCCGGGGCACCTACTGCCGCATCTATGCGCCGGTGGGGGCTCACAAGGACCTGCTGCCCTACCTGGTGCGCCGGCTGCTCGAGAACGGCGCCAACTCGTCGTTCGTCCACCAGCTGGTCGACCCCAAGGTACCGGTGGAGTCGCTGTGCGAGCATCCGGCCCAGACGCTGCGCCAGTACGACACCCTGGCCAACAACCGCATCCCCCTGCCCCGCGATATCTACGGGCCCAACCGCAAGAACTCACAGGGAGTGAACTTGAACATCCGCAGCCAGTACCAGCCGCTGATGGACGCCATGGCCGCCCACATGGACACCCGGTACGAGGCCCGGCCGCTGCTGGCCTTCGACGTGGCCACCGACCCGGCCCGGGTCCACGAGGTCACCAGCCCCTATGATCGCCGCCAGACCGTGGGCAGCGTGCTGTGGACCAGCCAGGAGCAGGCCCAGCAGGCGCTGGACGCCGCCTGGGCGGCCTTCCCGCGCTGGGACGCCACGCCGGTCGCCGAGCGCGCCGCCATCCTGCGCCGCTTCGCCGACCTGATGGAGACCCACCTGGCCGAGCTGATGGCGCTGTGCTCCCGGGAGGGCGGAAAGCTGCTCACCGACGGCGTCGACGAGATCCGCGAGGCGGTGGACTTCTGCCGCTACTACGCGGCCCGCGCCGAGGAGATCTTCGCCGAGCCGACCCGCCTGCCCGGGCCGACCGGCGAGTCCAACGACCTGATGATGGGCGGCAAGGGGGTGTTCGCCGCGATCAGCCCCTGGAACTTCCCGGTGGCGATCTTCTGCGGCCAGGTGGTGGCCACGGCGGTGGCCGGCAACACCGTGCTGGCCAAGCCCGCCGAGCAGACCTCCATCGTCGCCCACCGGGTCGTCGAGCTGCTCCACGAGGCCGGCATGCCCCGCGACGTGGTCCAGCTGCTGCCCGGCGACGGCCCCACCGTGGGCAGCGTGCTGACCAGCGACCCGCGCGTCACCGGGGTGGTCTTCACCGGCGGCACCGACACCGCCCAGGTCATCAACCGCGCCCTGGCCAGCCGCGAGAACGCCGCGCTGCCGACCCTGGTGGCCGAGACCGGCGGCATGAACGCCATGATCGTCGACTCCACCGCCCTGCCCGAGCAGGTAGTGGCCGATGTCATCCACTCGGCCTTCCAGAGCGCCGGCCAGCGCTGCTCGGCGCTGCGGGTGCTCTACCTCCAGGACGACGTGGCCGACCGGGTCATCGAGATCCTCGACGGCGCCATGGCCGAACTGCAGGTGGGCGATCCCCGCGACCTGGGCACCGACGTGGGCCCGGTGATCGACGAGGAGGCCCGCCAGGCCCTGCAGGCGCACATCGACCGGCTCAAGGGCGAGGGGCGCCTGGTCGCCGAGACCCGGCTCGACCCGGCGCATACCGCCAACGGCACCTTCATCGCCCCCGCGGCCTTCCAGATCGACGGCATCGAGGCCCTGGAGCGGGAGCAGTTCGGCCCGATCCTGCACATCGTGCGCTACCAGGCCAGCGAGATCGACCGGGTGATCGAGTCGATCAACGGTCGCGGCTACGGCCTGACCTTCGGCGTGCACAGCCGCAACGAGTCGTTCGCCGATGAAATAGCGCAGAAAGTCCGCGTTGGTAACGTCTACGTGAACCGCAATATCATCGGAGCCGTCGTGGGGGTCCAGCCGTTCGGCGGCCAGGGCCTCTCCGGTACAGGCCCGAAGGCGGGTGGCCCGAACTACCTGCTGCGGTTCGCCACGGAAAAGACGGTGACCGTCAACACCGCCGCGCTCGGCGGCAACGCGTCACTGCTTGCGCTGGGAGACGAGTGATCCCCGCTCGTCATCAACGACAAAAAACTGAAGGAAGTCCCTCATGGTCGAAAACAACGCCACCATCGGCTTCACGTTCGCGCTCTACCTGGTGGTGATGCTGGGCATCGGCATCATCGCCTACAAGCGCACCACCAACCTCTCCGACTACATCCTCGGGGGCCGCTCGCTCGGCCCCTGGACCTCGGCGATCTCCGCCGGGGCCTCGGACATGTCCGGCTGGCTGCTGCTCGGCCTGCCCGGCGCGGCCTACGTCAGCGGCCTGTCCGCCGGCTGGATCGCGGTGGGCCTGCTGATCGGCACCTGGCTCAACTGGCTGATCGTGGCGCGACGGCTGCGGGTCTACAGCTTCCAGGCCGATGACGCCCTGACGCTGCCGGACTTCTTCGCCAAGCGCTTCCGCGACAACAGCCAGCTGCTGCGGGTGATCTCGGCGATCTTCATCCTGCTGTTCTTCATGTTCTACACCAGCTCCGGCCTGGTGGCGGGCGCCAAGCTGTTCAACACGGTGTTCGACTTCGACTACACCCTGGCGCTGACCATCGGTACCCTGGCGATCATCTCCTACACCTTCTTCGGCGGCTTCCTGGCGGTCTCCTGGACCGACCTGATCCAGGGCCTGATGATGGCCGCCGCGCTGCTGATCGTGCCGGTGATCGCCCTGACCGAGCTGGGCGGCCTGGGCGGCAGCGCCGAGCAGATCCTGGCCGAGAACGGCGACATGCTGAAGTGGTTCACCGACGCCTCCACCGGCGAGGCCCTCACCGTGATGGGCATCGTCAGCTCCATGGCCTGGGGCCTGGGCTACTTCGGCCAGCCGCACATCCTGGCCCGCTTCGCCGCCATCCGCAGCGAGGACGACATCCCCACCGCGCGCCGCATCGCCGTGTCCTGGTCCGGCCTGTGCCTGGTCTGCGCCATGGCCGTGGGCATCCTCGGCACCGTCTACATGGCCCGCGACCTGGGCGACGGCGAGACCATCTTCATGGTCATGGTCAATGCCATCTTCCACCCGGTGATCGCCGGCGTGCTGCTGGCCGCCATCCTCGCCGCCGTGATGTCCACCGCCGACTCCCAGCTGCTGGTGTCCTCCTCGGCGCTGACCGATGACTTCTACAAGGCCATCTTCCGCAAGGACGCCACCCAGTCCGAGCTGGTGTGGGTGGGCCGCTTCGCGGTGATCGGCATCGCCGTCATCGCCTACCTGCTGGCGCTGAATCCCGACTCCACCGTGCTGGGCCTGGTGTCCTACGCCTGGGCCGGCTTCGGTGCGGCCTTCGGTCCGGCCCTGGTGATGGCGCTGTTCTGGCGGCGCATGAACACCTGGGGCGCGCTGGCCGGCATCGTGGTCGGCGGCATCACCGTGGTGGCCTGGGCCCAGATCTCCGGCGGCATCTTCGATCTCTACGAGATCGTGCCGGGGGTGATCTTCGCCTACATCGCCATCGTGGCCGTCAGCCTGGTCACCGAGGCGCCCAAGGACGAGATCACCGCCGAGTTCGACGCCCTCGAAAAGGCCTGATCGCCCGGCGATCGTCGAACGGAAAAGCCGCCTTCGGGCGGCTTTTCGCGTTTCCGGGGCCGTTCAGCCGAGCAGGGCGCGCCCCGCCAGCGCCAGGCCGAACCCGACCAGGGCCGCCCGGCTGCCGGCGCTCGCCGCCAGGCGGGCCAGCCGCCCTTCCCGGCCGTCCAGCAACGGCCTCGCGAAGGCCGCGCCCAGGGCCCAGCCGCCCCAGGCCACCAGCCCGACCCGCCAGGGCCAGGGCAGCGCCTGCACCAGTTCCGGCCGCCACAGCAGCCACAGCGCCAGCCCCGCCGCCAGCAGCAGGGCCGACAGCGGCCGATCCGCCCGCCGCGACCGCCTCATTCCCGGATTGCCGTCGATCATCGCCGCCCCTCCCCCGCCTCGGCATGCCTGTCAGTGAAGACGAAAACACCGCCGCCGGCGAGCCGTCGTGCACGCAATGTGCAAACATTGTACAAACATCCTCATGAATACGCAGACCGGGGCAAAGTTCCATCGATATGGCGCATTTATCGCTATCCATGCCATAGGAATATTTTACAAGACGTTTAGAAACACCGTTTTTATACTTGTCCCACGACTCGCAGGACGCCGAATGCCTCGGCGTCGGCCGACACAGGGAGATTCCCATGAAACTGACGCGCCTGATCACCGCCACCGCCTTCGCCACCGCCGGCCTCGTCGCCGCCCAGTCCGCCATGGCCTACCAGGCCGGCGACCTCTACGTGCGCGGCGGCATCGCCAAGTCCGAGGTCAGCGACGACAACGGTCGCCTCGCCGGCCAGCCGCTCGATGTCTCCGACGAGCGCGGCTTCAGCTACGGCCTGGGCTACCAGTTCCACGACAAGCTGGGCGTCGAGCTCAACGGCACCCAGGACATGGAGCACGACCTGACGCTGGGCGGCGTCGACACCGGCAGCGTGGACCGCCGGCCGGTGAACCTGATGGTCAACTACTATCCGCTGGGCGGCAGCGCGTCCCGGGTCCAGCCCTACGTGGGCGCCGGGGTGAACTACACCTACTTCAACGACGAATCCGCCCCGGGGCTGGACATCGACGCCTCCTGGGGCGCCGCCGGCCAGGTCGGCGTGGACCTGGCGCTCACCGACCACCTGCTGGTCGGCGCCTACGCCAACTACGCCGACGTCGACGCCGACGTGGCGCTGAACGGCAACGACCTGGGTGAGGCCGAGATCGACCCGGTCACGGTGGGCGGCGGCGTCACCTACCGCTTCTGATCGCCCCTCCGACGACGCCGGGCTCAAGGGCCCGGCGTCGTTTTCTTGATCCCCATCAAGCACGAGGGGGCCGGGGCTTGCGCTGGATCAAGCCTGTCCGCGGATGCCGCGGGTAGACTCGATGGCATCGATTCACCCGCCATCCGAGGAACCACGATGCGCCGCACCCTGCTCTCCACCCTGATCATCGCCACCGGCCTCGCCGCCAGCAGCCAGGCACTGGCCTACGGCGCCGGCGACTTCTTCACCCGTGCCGGGGTGGCCAAGGTCGACCCCAAGGGCGACAACGGCACGCTCGACACGGCTCTGGGTGACCTGGACGTGGACGTCCAGGACGAGAACGGCTTCGCCTTCACCCTGGGCTACCGCTTCACCGACAAGCTGGGCGTCGAGCTGCTGGCCGCCGAGCCGTTCTCCCACGACATCACCCTGGACGCCGGGGGCGGCACCGAGGTCGGCGCGGCCACCGACCACCTGCCGCCGACCCTGACCCTGCAGTACTACCCGTTCGGCGGCACCCAGTCCCGGGTGCAGCCCTATGCCGGGCTGGGCGTCAACTACACCCGCTTCTCCGACGAGGAGATCGACCTGGCGGGCGCCGACCTGGAGCTGGACGACTCCTGGGGCGCGGCCGCCCAGCTGGGCGTCGACCTGCTGATCGACGAGCACTGGGCGCTCAACGCCGCCGCCTGGTACCTGGATATCGACACCGACGCCAGCCTGAACGGCGACGACATCGGCACCGTGGAGATCGACCCGCTGGTGGTGATGGGGGGCGTGAGCTTCCGCTTCTGAAGGCTCCCGCCGCATGCCAGAGGGCCCGCCGAACGGCGGGCCCTCTGGCGTTGGAGGCGCCGCTCAGCGCGGCGAGTGACGGGACAGCCCGAGCGCCCTCAGGGTGGTCTCATCGAGGTCGTGCACCGCCTCCTGGGCGGCCAGGCGCGCATGGTAGTCGACGCTGAGGAAGGGTTCGCCGGCCAGCAGGTGGTCGAGGTATTCCCGCGCCGGCCTGAGCGCCTCGGCGGTGGTGCCCGGGGCGGCGATGTACACCCAGGCCTGGATCGGGCCCTGGGAGGTGTGGATGGGCAGTCGATGGCGATCGTAGTCGTGAGGGTAGCCCTCGAAGGGATCCATGCACTCGATCTGCTCCGGCGCGAGCAGCTCGAACAGCGCGCCCTCCACCCGCTGCCCGGCCGCCGGCGCCACGTTGGCGTGACTGATGCCGGGCACCCGGGACGCCTTGTCGAAGCGCAGGGCGTGATCGCGCAGCACCCCGGGCAGGGCACGCCGGGTGGTCCCGATGCGCGCCTCGACCCGGGCCGGGTTCATGTTGCTGCCATAGGCGAAGTAGTAGGGCATGCCGGCCTCAGTTCTCGGTGACCAGTTGGTCGATCCGCTCGACGGCCTTGCACATCAGCAGGCGGTCGCTGGCCCGGGCGCCCTCCTGGACCAGGTAGGCCTCGACGGCCGGCGCCACGTCGCAGCTGGCCGGCATGGGCGCGCGCTTCTCCACCAGCACCTCGAGCCGGGCGATGAACACGAAGCGCAGCCACTGGGGCAGGGCCATGGTGTCGACGCAGAACGGCTGGGGGCTGTCAAAGGCTTCCGGGGCCGGGCGCTCCATGCGCCACAGATCGGCCGCCTTCATGGTGGACTCGAGCTCGCGCAGCGCCTGCTCGAGTTCCTCGTGAACGGTCATGGGGATGTCTCCGGTCTGGCTGTGCTCCCATTATCTCGCGCCCGTACGGCTCGGGCCACCCCCCGCTCAGGAGGAGGCGGCGGGCTGGGCGGCGAGCACCTTGCGCAGGAAGTCCCGGGTGCGGGGATCCTCGGGGGCATTGAACAGCCGCGAGGGCGGCCCCTGCTCGACGATGCGCCCGCCTTCCATGAACACCACCCGATCGGCGACATCCCGGGCGAAGCCCATCTCGTGGGTCACCACCAGCATGGTCTGGCGCTCGGCGGCGAGTTGCTTCATCAGCGCCAGCACCTCCTCGACCCACTCCGGGTCCAGCGAGGACGTCGGCTCGTCGAACAGGATCACCTCGGCCTGGGCGGCCATGGCCCGGCCGATGCCGACTCGCTGCTGCTGGCCGCCGGACAGCGAGGCCGGATAGGCGCCGGCCTTGTCGGCCAGGCCGATGCGCTCGAGGATCTCCCGGGCGCGGGCATGGGCGCGGGCCTTGGGCCAGCGGTTGACCACGATCAGCCCCTCGGCGATGTTCTCCAGCGCCGTCTTGTTGGCGAACAGCGCATAGTTCTGGAACACGAAGGCGGTACGCCGCCGCGCCGCCAGGATGTCGGCCCGGCTGGCCCGGGTGACGTCGACGTCCAGGTCGCCGAGGGTCAGGCGACCGGCGTCGGGGCGCTCCAGGAAGTTCAGGCAGCGCAGCAGGGTCGACTTGCCGGTGCCCGAGGGCCCGATCACCACGATGATCTCGCCCTGCGCGATCTCGAGATCGATGCCGTCGAGCACGGTGGCGTCGCCGAAGCGCTTGACGAGATTGCTTACCTTGATCATCTGCGATACGCCTCGTTGAGCCGCCACTCCAGGCGCCGCTGGCACCAGGCCAGCAGCTCCACGATGCCCCAGTAGATCACCGCCACGGTGACGAAGGCCTCGAAGTAGAGGAAGCTGCCGGCGGCCTCCTTCTGGGTCGCCCCCATCAGCTCGGTGACCCCCAGGGTGAAGGCCAGGGAGGTGGCCTTGATCATGTCGATGAAGTAGTTCATCAGCGTGGGCACCGCCACCCGGGTGGCCTGGGGCAGCACGATGCGCCGCATCAGCTGGCCGTTGGTCATGCCGATCGACAGCGCCGCCTCGGTCTGGCTACGGTCCACGCCGACGATGGCGGCGCGGATCGACTCCGCCATGTAGGCGGCGAAGTGCAGCGTCAGGCCCATGATGGTGGCGGTGATGCCGTCGATCTGGGTCAGGAAGGCCAGGACCTGGGGCAGCCCGTAGTAGAACAGGAACAGCTGCACCAGCAGCGGGGTGCCGCGGAAGAAGGAGATGAACAGCAGGGTGGCGCCGTTCAGCCCCGGGATCCCCAGCACCCGGATCACCGCCAGGCCGCAGGCCAGCACCAGGGCCAGCGCCATCCCCGCCGCGGCCATGGCCAGGGTCAGCGGCAGGTAGCCGAGCAGGATGGGCACCAGCCCCAGCATGTAGTCGAAGTCGAGCACGCTCATGTCGGGCGTCGTCGCTCCTCAGGGCCGGGTGATGTCGGTGCCGAACCAGCGCTCGGAGATCTCGGCCAGGGTGCCGTCCTCGCGCAGGGCGGCCAGGGCCGCGTCGACCTCGTCGCGCAGGGCGCGATCGGTCTCGGTGTCGCGGAACGGCAGGGCGTTGCGGATCTCGGAGAACGGCTGGCCGGCCAGCTGCAGCGGCAGCGGCTTGTCCTGGATCACCTGGCTGGCGCTGACCCGATCCATCACGAAGGCATCCACCCGACCCAGGGCGGTATCCTGCTCGATATTGCTCTCGTAGGTGCGGATATCGATCTCGTCGGCATAGGGCAGCTCGCGCAGCAGCTGCTCGTAGTTGGAGCCGAGGTTCACCGCCACCGTCTTGTCGCGCAGGTCCTCGACCCCCGCGATGCTCTCGTTGCCCGCCTTGACCACCACCTGGGCCCCGTCATAGACGTAGGGCTCGGTGAAGGCGTACTTCGCCTGGCGTTCCTCGGTGATGGTGATCTGGTTGGCGATGGTGTCGATGCGCCCGGACTCCAGCATGCCGAACAGGCCGGAGAAGTTGGCGGTCACGAACGTCACCTCGGTGTCCATCTCCTCGGCGACCGCCTCCATGACGTCGACTTCGAACCCCTTGAGGGTGTCCTGCTCGACGAAGGTGAAGGGGAAGTAGCCGCCGGACATGCCGACCCGAAGCGGCGACGCCTCGGCGAGGGCGGAGCCGGCGAAGGCGATGGCGCCGGCGGACAGCACCGTCAGGGCGAAGGAGCGAAGCATGGGATGTCTCCTGTGACCAAGAATAGAGTTTTGGAATAGATACCGCTTTCTGATATTCCATTTTGACACATACCCTAGGAAAAATCCCGGGTCGTGACCAATAGCGAACAATTATGCCTGCTATAGGCCCGCATCGCAGGTCATTCATGCACAGCAACGCTGAATGTCCCTGTGGATAACCGCTGGAAAGCCGCCGCCCGGCCCGCCGGCACGGGCCCGGCGGCGGAGTGGTCAGGAATTGATCACCGCCCGGCCGCGACGGGCTGACAGGATGCGGGCGCCGCGGTAGAGTGCACGGTCCGAGACTGGGGAGACCGCATGCAGCCGATCGACAGCCTTCACGACTTCTTCGTCCGCACCGGGGCCGAGGTGTCGCTCTACCACCTGGGGCGCCGCGTGGAGCCCTGCGAGCTCGACACCCTGGCGGCCCTGGAACACGACGATCAGCCCTGGCCCCAGCCCTGGCAGGGCCGGGCTCGCCTGGCCATGGTGTTTCGCCTCGGCGAGCTCGCCGACCCGCTGATCTGGTTCCTGGCCCTGCCGCTAGACGAGCAGGGGCGGCTGGACCCGGCGCCCCGGGACGCCTTCCTGCAGCGCCTGCTGGAGACCCTGGGCCGCAACGTCCAGGGCCTGGGGCGCGAGGACGGCGAGGCGATCGACAACCTGATGAAGGACAACCCCCTGGCCTTCACCCCCGCCCTGCCCTTCCAGGCGATGCTGCATGCCCGGGCCAGCCTCGACCTGGGCCGCCCCGCCAGTCAGCACTTCGAGCCCGCGGAGGCCTACCTGGACGGCCAGCAGGCGCTGGACTGGCGGGCCCTGGGCCTGCAGGGCCTGGCCGACGTGGCCGTGCGCCTGGACGCCGACCGGGCCGCGCGCCTGGCCGCGCGCCTGCCGGCGCTGCCCGACGAGGTGCTGGCCTCGCTGTGCTACTGTCTGGAGCATGTGGCCATCGACGACGCCCTGGCCCGCGCCCTGCGCGAACGCGGCGAGGCGGCCGCGGCGGCCGGCGACATCGAGGGGTTCTGCGCCTGCGTACGCGCCGTGGCCGGCGCCGACCGCGCGATCGCCGGCGCCTGGTACGATGCCCTGCTCGCCGACCCGGACGCCTGCGGCCCCGACCTGCTGGCGGCCATCGCCGGCCGCGGCTGGCGCCACCTGGAAGACGGCGAGCGCCTGCCGGCCTTCCTGAACCGGCTGGCCGCCTCGCCGCAGGCGGACTTCACCGCCGTGGCCCGGGACCTGGCGCTGATCCCGCGCCTGCGCCTGCCGGTGCTGATGACCCTGCGTGAGGCCGCGCCGGAATCGGCCATCGGCCGCCGCCTGGCCGGGCTGTCCGGCCGCGGACCCGACGAGGAGTGACGCCATGAAGGAGCTGCCTTACCAGGCCAAGGCGGTGATCGGCCGCCGCGAGATGGTGACCCTGCCAGAACTGGACCTGACGCTGTGCGCCAAGGCCGACACCGGCGCCCGCACCTCGGCCCTCCACGCCGAGGACATCGAGTCCTTCGAGGAGGACGGCCACCTGTGGGTGAGCTTCACCACCCGCGGCGGCGGCCCGGCCAGCCCGGCCCATGTCTTCAAGCTGCACCTCCACGACCGCCGACGGGTCACCAGCTCCAACGGCCAGGCCGAATGGCGCTACGTGATCCGCACCCCCCTACGGCTCGGCGAGCTCGAGTTCCCGGTGGAGCTGACCCTCGCCGACCGCCGCAACATGCGCCACCCCATGCTGCTCGGCCGGCGCGCCCTGCGCCGCCTGCTGGTGGCGCCCGGCGCCGGCTTCCTGCACGGCGAACCCTGATTCCCGCCCCACCGCAACGGAGAGGCCCCATGCATATCGCGCTGCTGTCTCGCAACCGCAAGCTCTATTCCACGCGCCGGCTGGTCGAGGCCGCCGAGCAGCGGGGCCATACCGCCCGCGTGGTGGACACCCTGCGCTGCTACATGAGCATCGCCTCGCACCACCCCTCGATCCACTACAAGGGCGAGGAGCTGGAGCCCTTCGATGCGGTGATCCCGCGCATCGGCGCCTCCATCACCTTCTACGGCTGCGCCGTGCTGCGCCAGTTCGAGATGATGGGCACCCCCGTGCTCAACGACAGCGTCGCCATCACCCGCTCCCGCGACAAGCTGCGCTCGCTGCAACTGCTGTCCCGCAAGGGCATCGGCCTGCCGGTGACCGGCTTCGCCCATTCCCCGGACGATATCCCCGACCTGATCACCATGGTCCGCGGCGCCCCCCTGGTCATCAAGCTGCTGGAGGGCACCCAGGGCATCGGCGTGGTGCTGGCCGAGACCAACCAGGCCGCCGAGTCGGTGATCCAGGCCTTCATGGGCATGAAGGCCAACATCATGGTCCAGGAATACATCAAGGAGGCCCGCGGGGCCGACATCCGCTGCCTGGTGATCGGCGACAAGGTGGTGGCCTCGATGAAGCGCCAGGCCGCCGAGGGCGAGTTCCGCTCCAACCTGCACCGCGGCGGCAGCGCCAGCGTGATCCGCATCACCCCGGAGGAGCGCTCCACGGCGATCCGCGCCGCCAAGGCCATGGGACTGCGGGTGGCCGGCGTCGACCTGCTGCGTTCCAACCACGGGCCGGTGATCATGGAGGTCAATTCGTCACCGGGCCTGCAGGGCATCGAGACCGCCACCGGCCGGGACATCGCCGGGCTGATCATCGAGCACCTGGAGAAGAGTTCGACCCCGCGACGCAAGGCGCCGCCCAAGCCGAAAGGCTAACGCGAAGCGGCCAAATATTTACCCGATGGGGGTGGCAAAAGCCCGGCGACACCCCCACAATCTGCGTCACCGGAGGAGGTGACCGCCCATGTTTCTCGATAATCGCCAGGTGGCGATGGACAGCGTGCTCGAGGC
The DNA here is from genome assembly GCF_031451675.1 of Halomonas koreensis. NCBI lineage: Bacteria > Pseudomonadati > Pseudomonadota > Gammaproteobacteria > Oceanospirillales > Halomonadaceae > Halomonas > Halomonas koreensis. The sequence continues at coordinate 116,811 of NZ_JARWAK010000011.1, forward strand.
GCTGGCCGACAGCATCGACTACTTCCAGGACAACCACGAGCGCCTGAAGCCGACCCTGCGCAAGACCCTGCAGCCCTACTTCGAGACCCGGGCCGCCACCATGCGCGAGCTCCAGGAACTGGCTCGCCGGCACCTGGACCTCCTCCCCCGGGACGCCGACGTCGAGCGCGACGACTACATGTGGCTATGGAGCCGCCTGAAGAGCTTCGTCGGCGACGACAGCCAGGTGCTGATCAACGAACTGCTGGAACAGGAGCGGGTGCTGATGCAGGCGCTCTCCACCCTGTTCACGCACCCCCTGCCCGACCCCATCGAGCCGGTCATCGAGGATTGCTGGAAGCACTGTCGCTCGCTGATTCGCGAGCTGTATCGCCAGCAGAAGAAGCACCAGAAGCGCTGAGCGCCGCCTCCCGCGGGACGATGTCCAGCGGCTCCTCGGGGCCCAGGAAATGCGGCCGGCGCCCCCACAGGTAGAGATCCCCCAGGGTCGCCACCCGGGCGACCCACTCCCGCGCCCTGAGCCACAGGGTGCCCTCGGATGCCCGTTCGGGCGCCGCGCAGCCCCACGCCTCGAGCCCCAGGGCCCGGGCGATGAACAGCGCCCGGGGCAGATGCCAGGACTGGGTGACCAGCAGGGCCCGATCGACGGCGAAGACGTCCCGCGCCCGGGACAGGGTGTCGAAGGTGCTGAAGCCGGCGTAGTCGAGGGTCATGGCGGCGTCCGGCACCCGTCGGCTGCGCAGGTCCCGCCACATGGTCACCGGCTCGTTGTAGTAGCGGGTGCTGTTGTCCCCGGACAGCAGCAGGTGGGTGACCCGCCCGTCGAGGAACAGCCGCGACGCCGCCTGCATGCGGCCCTCGAAGTGGGGATTGCGCGCCCCGCTGCGGGTCCAGTGGGAGGTACCGAAGACGATCGCCACCCGCTCCGGCCGGCACTCGGCGAGCGTCGGGTCGATGCGGCCGCGGGTCTCGGCGAGCATCCACAGGTTGGCGCCGGCGAACAGCAGCATCGCCAGGAGCGACAGCGCGCCCAGCGACATCAGTACCACCCTGGCTCCCTTCCACAACGTCGTGGACATCGACCTCCCCGGTCAGAACATCCCCAGTTCGAGCTTGGCCTCGTCGCTCATCATCTCACGACTCCAGGGCGGGTCGAAGACGATGTCGGTGTGCACCTGGCTGATCTGGGGCGCGCCGAGGATCTTGTGCCGGGCATCGGCGGCGATGACGTCGCCCATGCCGCAGCCGGGGGCGGTCAGGGTCATGCGGATGGTGACGATGCGCTCGCCGGTGATCAGCCGTTCGATGCGGCAGCCGTAGACCAGGCCCAGGTCGACGATGTTGACCGGGATCTCGGGGTCGAAACAGGTGCGCAGCTGCTCCCAGACGAAGCGCTCGATCTCCTCTTCCGAGGCGTCCTCCGGCAGGGTCGGGCGCGGCAGGGCCTCGAGGCCCAGGGCATCGAGGTTGCTGCCCTCGATCAGGTACAGCCGCCCCTCGTGCCCCACGCTGACCGAGCTGCCCTTGGCCTGCATGACGCTGACCTCGCTGTCCTCGGCCAGGGTCACCGTCTTGCCGAAGGGAATCGAGATGGCCTCGACGTCGCGCTGCAGGGGCAGGACCTGCCCCTTGCTCAGGCCCGCCAGTGGTTCGATATCGCTCATGTCTCTCCCTAGCGCGGCTCAGCGCAGCATGCCCACGACGCGTTCCAGCCCCTCGACGAAGGCGTCGACCTCCTCGGGGGTGTTGTAGGCGGCGAAGGAGGCGCGGCAGGTGGCGTCGACGCCGAAGGACGACAGCAGCGGCTGGGCGCAGTGGTGGCCGGTGCGGATCGCCACGCCGAGCTGGTCGATCAGCAGGCCGATGTCCTGGGAGTGGGCGCCGTCGACCACGAAGGACAGCACCCCGGCCTTGTCCGGCGCGGTGCCCAGGATGCGCAGGCCGTCGATCCGGGCGATGCCCTCGGTGGCGTGCTCCAGCAGCCGCGCCTCCCAGGCGCCGATCAGCTCCAGGCCGATCTCGCCCACCCAGTCCAGCGCCCGACCCAGGGCGATCACCTCGGCGATCGCCGGGGTGCCGGCCTCGAACTTGTGGGGGATGTCGGCGAAGGTGGTCGGCGTCTCGAAGGACACCGTCTTGATCATCTCGCCGCCGCCCTGCCAGGGCGGCATGGCCTCGAGCAGCTCGGCCCGGCCGTAGAGCACGCCGACGCCGGTGGGCCCGTAGACCTTGTGGCCCGAGAAGGCATAGAAGTCGACGTCGAGCGCGCGCACGTCGACCGCCTGGTGGGGGGCGGCCTGGGCGCCGTCGACCAGGATCAGGGCGCCGTGCTGGTGGGCCACCCGCGCCATCTCGCCCACCGGATTGACGGTGCCGAAGGCGTTGGACACGTGGTTGACCGCCACCAGCGCGGTGCGCTCGGAGATCAGGTCGCGATAGGCGGCCTGGTCGAGCACGCCGCGCTCGTCCACCGGGATCACCTTGATCGTGAAGCCCAGCTCCTTCGCCAGCAGCTGCCAGGGCACGATGTTGGAATGGTGCTCCAGGCGCGAGATCAGCACCTCGTCGCCGGGCCCCAGCCGGGTCCGCCCCCAGCTGCCCGCCACCAGGTTGATGGCCTCGGTGGTGCCGCGGGTGAAGACGATCTCCCGGGTCTCGGCGGCATTGAGGAAGGCCCGCACCGTCTCCCGGGTGCCCTCGAAGGCCGCGGTGGCCTCGTCGGCCAGGGTGTGCAGCCCGCGGTGGATGTTGGCGTTGAGCCGACGGTAGTAGTCGTCGAAGACCTCGATCACCTGGCGCGGGGTCTGGCTGGTCGCCGCGTTGTCGAGATAGACCAGCGGCTTGCCGTGAACCTCCCGATCGAGGATCGGGAAGTCGCGGCGCACCCGGACCACGTCCAGCAGCAGGTCGCTGAAATCGGCCATGGGCTCAGTCCTCGTTGAGGGCCGTGGCGGTCTCCACCAGCCCGGCCAGGTTGAAGCGCTCCGGCAGCTTGCCGGCCACGGTCAGCTCCACCCGCTCGGCCACGGCGTCGAGGTCGACCAGCTCCATGACCTCGCCGGCGAAGGCCAGGGTCAGCAGGCCCCGGGCGGTCTGCTCGTCGATGCCCCGGGCGCGCAGGGCGTAGACCGCCTCCTCGTCGAGCTGCCCGGTGGTGGCGCCGTGGGCGCACTTGACGTCGTCGGCGTAGATCTCGAGCTCGGGCTTGGTGTCGATCTCGGCGCGATCGGAGAGCAGCAGGTTGGCGTTGCTCTGCTCGGACTCGATCTGCTGGCTGTCGCGCTTGACCACCACCCGGCCGTTGAACACGCCATGGGCCCGGTCGTCGAGGATACCCTTGTAGTTCTCGCTGGAACGGGTATGCGGCGCGTTGTGATGGACCAGGGTATGGGTGTCCACGTGCTGGCGCCCCTGGCCGTAGAAGAGGCCATGGAAGGTGGCCTCGGCGCCCTCGCCGTTGAGGTCGCTGACCAGGTCGGTGCGCACCAGGCCGCCGCCCAGGTTGAGGTTGAAGGAGGTATAGCGGCTGTCGCGGGCCTGCTCCACCTGGACGCTAGCCACGTGGCGATCCTTGAGCGGCGCCTCCTGGAGCTTGTAGTGGGTCAGGATGGCGCCGCGATCGAGGATGATCTCCTCCACCAGGTTGGTGAAGTTGGCGGCGCCTTCCTCGCCGGCGTGATGCTCGATCAGGGTCGCCTCGCTGCGCCCGCCGGCCTCGACCAGGATGCGCGGATGGCTCATCACCTGGCGCTCGCCGTCCCGGGACAGGAACTGCAGCACGATGGGCTTCTCCACCACGGTGCGCGGCGCCAGGCGGACCACCGCCCCTTCTTCCATGAAGGCGGTGTTGAGGGCGGCGAAGGGCGAGAACTCGACGCCGGTGAGCCGACCCAGCGGGCCGCCCACGGCCTCGTGGTTGTCCGCCAGGGCCTGGGACAGCGGCAGCACCTGGACCCCGGCCGGCAGCGCGTCGAGATCCGACAGCGCCGGGGCGTAGACGCCGTCGACGAAGGTCAGCCGATGCGCCTCGATGGGCAGGGTCAGGGTCGCCGCCGCGGCCGGCGAGAAGTCGGCGTCGTCGGCCAGGGCGAAGTCCGTGCGGGCGATGTCGCGCACGTCGGTGTACTTCCAGGCCTCGACACGCCGATGCGGAAAGCCCAGCGCCTCGAAGCGGGCGGCGCCGGCCTGGCGCCGCGCGGAGATCCAGGTCGGCTCGTCGCCGCGACTGGCCTGGCGCTCGGCCAGGCGATCCAGGAAGCGTTGCACGTCGTCGTTCATGCCTCGGAGCCCTCCAGCAGCCAGTCGTAGCCGCGATCCTCGAGTTCGCGGGCCAGCTCGGCGTCGCCGCTCTTGACGATGCGGCCGTCGACCAGGACGTGGACCCGATCCGGCACGATGTAGTCGAGCAGGCGCTGGTAGTGGGTCACCAGCAGGATGCCGCGATCCTCGGCGCGCAGGGAGTTGACGCCCTGGGCGACCACCTTCATGGCGTCGATGTCGAGGCCGGAGTCGATCTCGTCGAGCATCGCCAGCCGCGGCTGGAGCACCAGCATCTGCAGGATCTCGTTGCGCTTCTTCTCGCCGCCGGAGAAGCCCTCGTTGACGGCGCGCTGCAGGAAGCTGGCGTCCATCTTCATGAAGGCGATCTTCTCCTTGATCAGCTTCATGAATTCCGGTGCCGGAATCTCGCCCAGGCCCTCGGCCTCGCGCTTGGCGTTGAGCGCCGCCTTGAGCAGGTAGATGTTCTTGACGCCGGGAATCTCCACCGGGTACTGGAAGCCCAGCAGCAGGCCGGCGCGGGCGCGCTCCTCGATCTCCATCTCCAGGACATCGCGGCCCTCGAAGGTGATGGTGCCGGCGGTGACCTCGTAGCCGTCCTTGCCGGCGATCACCGCGGAGAGCGTCGACTTGCCGGCGCCGTTGGGCCCCATGATGGCGTGGACTTCGCCGGCGCCGATGGTCAGGTTGAGGCCCTTGAGGATCTCGGAACCCTCGACCGTGACGTGCAGATCCTTGACTTCGAGCATCTTGATTACCCTTGATTCGTGATGAGCCGCCGCCGCGACTCCGAAAAATTCGTTTGTGTCGAGATAATCGCCGCTACGGTTTTCGTAGGAGCCCAGCTTGCTGGGCGAAGAACGGTGGCCACCGCTCACCGAAGCTTCCCAGGGCGCCTGCGGCGCCATTCGCTCAATGAATTGAGCTCCTACGATGACCTACCCCGATAGCGGTCACATCATCAGCGGCTTAACCAACCGCGCCTTCGAGGGTGACATTCAGCAGGGCCTCGGCCTCGACGGCGAACTCCATCGGCAGCTCCTGGAAGACGTCCTTGCAGAAACCGTTGACGATCATGTTCACCGCATCCTCCTCGGCGATGCCGCGGCTCTGGCAGTAGAACAGCTGGTCCTCGCCGATCTTGGAGGTGGTCGCCTCGTGCTCCACGGTGGCGGTGCTGTTGCCGATCTCCTGATAGGGGAAGGTATGGGCCCCGCAGGTGTCGCCGATCAGCAGCGAGTCGCACTGGGTGTAGTTGCGGGCGCCCTTGGCCCGGGGGCCCACCTTGACCAGGCCGCGGTAGGACTGGTCGGAGCGACCGGCGGAGATGCCCTTGGAGACGATGGTCGAGCGGCTGCCCTCGCCCAGATGGATCATCTTGGTGCCGGTGTCGGCCTGCTGGCGGCCGTTGGTCACCGCCACCGAATAGAACTCGCCCACGCTGTCACGGCCGCGCAGCACGCAGGACGGATACTTCCAGGTGATCGCGGAGCCGGTTTCCACCTGGGTCCAGCTGATGTGGGAGCGGTCGCCGCGGCAGTCGCCGCGCTTGGTGACGAAGTTGTAGATGCCGCCCTGGCCGTCCTCGTCGCCGGGGTACCAGTTCTGCACCGTGGAATACTTGATCGAGGCGTCCTCCAGGGCCACCAGCTCGACCACCGCGGCGTGCAGCTGGTTCTCGTCGCGCTGGGGCGCGGTGCAGCCCTCCAGGTAGGAGACCTGGGCGCGGCTCTCGCAGACGATCAGGGTACGCTCGAACTGGCCGGTATTGGCCTCGTTGATGCGGAAGTAGGTGGACAGCTCCATGGGGCAGGTCACGCCCTCCGGCACGAACACGAAGGAGCCATCGGTGAACACCGCCGAGTTGAGGGCGGCGAAGTAGTTGTCGCCCTGGGGCACCACGCTGCCCAGGTACTGCTTGACCAGCTCCGGGTAGTCGCGGATCGCCTCGGACATGGAGCAGAAGATGACGCCCGCCTCGTGGAGCTTCTCCTTGAAGGTGGTGGTCACCGAGACCGAGTCGAAGACCGCGTCCACCGCCACCCCGGCCAGCGCCGCCCGCTCGTGGAGCGGGATGCCCAGCTTCTCGTAGGTCTCGAGCAGCTTGGGATCGACCTCGTCGAGGCTCTGGGGCTTGTCCTCGTCGCGTTTGGGGGCGCTGTAGTAGGAGATCGCCTGGTAGTCGATGGGCGGGTAGTCCAGGTGGGCCCAGGAGGGCGGCGTCATCTTCAGCCACTGGTGATAGGCCTTGAGGCGCCATTCCAGCATCCATTCCGGCTCGCCCTTCTTCTTGGAGATGAAGGCGATGGTGTTCTCGTCCAGGCCCGGCGGAACCGTGTCGCTCTCGATGTCGGTCACGAAGCCTTCCTTGTATTCGCGACGGACAAGTTTTTCCATTTCCTGACTTGCCATGCTATGTCCCCTCCCGGGCTGGTTGGGTCGGCGAGCGCGGCTCGCCTCGGGTGGTGAATCCGCGGGTGATCAGGCCTCGGTGGCCAGGCTCACGCTCTGTATGGGCAGCTGCACCGGCAGCTTGATCGGGGTGGTATCGGCCAGGTGGGCCAGGGTCACGCTGTCGAGCAGGGCACGCACCGCCAGCGAGACGCGCTGCCAGTTGTCGGCCACTCCGCAGGTGGCGGCCAGGTCGCAGTCGCCCTCGGCCTGGCTACACTCGGTCATCGCCACCGGCCCCTCGATGGCCGAGATGATGTCGCTGGCGGTGATCCTTGAGGCCGGCCGGGCCAGGGAGTAGCCGCCCTGGGCGCCGCGCCGGGACTCCAGCAGGCCGGCACGCACCAGCATCTTGAGCGTCTTGCTGACCGTCGGGTGAGGCAGCTGCACCGCCTCGGCGAGCTCGGCCGCGGCGTGCGGCTGCTCCGGATGACGGGCGATCTGCGCCATCACCACCGCCGCGTAGTCGGTGAGCCTGGACAGCTTCAGCAAGACGGGCCTCCCCGGGATACCCCGATGATCGATTGCGGACCATTTTAGTCCTGTATACCGCCGATGTGAACCCTGCGCGTCCACTTCCCGCCGCGACGCGGGACTTGCCGGCACGTTCGGCGCCGATAGCATCAAAAACGACAATCGTTCTCATCGAGAGAATGCATCGCGACGCTCATGGATCAGGGACCGCAATTCCTTTCATTGCGCATCGTCATCCCCGGAAAAACAAATACATAGCGAGCTTTGCTAAGCTTTGCCCGTTTTCCGGGCGCCAGCCCGTCATGCCCCACCGCCGACGCCGGGAGCCGTCAACGGCCAACGGCGCTATGCTTCATCGGCATGGGGACCTGCAAGGAGATAGGGATTTGGAACTGATTCAGTACGCCCTGGACAACCTCGACCTGCTGATCTCGCGAACGCTCGAGCACATCGCCCTGGTCGGGGTCGCCGTGGGCATCGCCACCCTCACCGGCGTGCCCATCGGCATCGCCATCACCAAGAACGAACGCCTGGCCAAGGCCGTGCTCTACGTGGCCTCGATCATCGTCACCGTCCCCTCCATCGCCCTGTTCGGCATCATGATCCCGGTGCTCTCGCTGATCGGCCAGGGCATCGGCTACCTGCCGGCGGTGATCGCCGTGCTGCTCTACTCCCAGCTGCCGATCATCCGCAACACCTACACCGCCATCCACAACGTCGATCCCGCCCTGCGCGAGGCCGCCCGCGGCATCGGCATGAGCCAGAACCAGCGCCTGCGCATGGTAGAGATCCCGCTGGCCGTGCCGGTGATCATGGCCGGGGTGCGCACCGCCGTGGTGCTCAACATCGGCGTCATGGCCATCGCCGCCTACATCGGCGCCGGGGGCCTGGGCACCTTCATCAGCCGCGGCATCTCCCAGTCCGATCCGCGCCAGCTGATCCTCGGCGCCGTGGCGGTCAGCCTGCTGGCGATCCTCGTCGACTACGGCCTGCTGGCCCTCCAGAAACGCCTGACGCCCAAGGGCATGGAGCGCGCCGCCGAAACGGCCTGAGCCCTCCTCCCTCGCGACCCACAAGGCCAAACCAAGGACCCCCTGCATGATCCGACTCGACAACCTGACCAAGGTCTTCGACACCCCCAAGGGCGCGGTGACCGCCGCCGACCACATCAACATGGAGGTGCCCGCCGGCGAGATCTGCATCCTGCTCGGCCCCTCCGGCTGCGGCAAGACCACCACCCTGAAGATGATCAACCGCATCATCCGACCCACCTCCGGCAAGGTGTTCATCGACGGCGAGGACACCACCGGCCTGGACACCCAGGAGCTGCGCCGCAACATCGGCTACGTGATCCAGCAGATCGGCCTGTTCCCCAACATGACCATCGAGGAGAACATCGCCGTGGTGCCCAAGCTGCTGGGCTGGGACAGGGCCAAGTACAAGGCCCGCGCCCGGGAGCTGATGGACATGATCGCCCTGGACCCGGACGCCTTCCTCAAGCGCTACCCCAGCGAGCTCTCCGGCGGTCAGCAGCAGCGCATCGGGGTGGCCCGGGCGCTGGCCGCCGACCCGCCGGTGATGCTGATGGACGAGCCCTTCGGCGCCATCGACCCCATCAACCGCGCGGTCATCCAGGACGAGTTCCTCAAGATGCAGCAGGAGCTCAAGAAGACCATCATGTTCGTCAGCCACGACATCGACGAGGCGATCAAGATGGGCGACCGCGTCGCCATCTTCCGCGCCGGTAACCTGGAGCAGTACTCGCGCCCCGACGACCTGCTGGCCGCGCCCAAGGACGAGTTCGTCGAGTCCTTCCTCGGCGAGGACCGGGCGCTGAAGCGCCTCAACCTGGTCAAGGTACGCGACGTGGTGTCCGACGAGATCGGCACGGTCTCGCCGGGCGACACCCTGGAGACCGCCCTGACGCGCATCGACGACTTCGGCTACCAGAACGCCATCCTGGTGGTCAACGATCGCCGCCAGCCGGTGGGCCTGATCACCCGCGCCCAGGCGCGCACCACCAAGGGCTACTGCCGGGACCACCTGCAGAACGTGCCGGCCCGGGTCTCGCTGGACGACGACCTGCGCAAGGTGGCCTCGCTGATGTTCTCCCACGACACCACCTGGCTGCCCTGCGTGGACGACGACGGCCGGCTGTGCGGCCAGATCACCCAGCGCGCCATGACGCACCACCTGGGGTCGCGCTTCCGGCCGACCGAGGCCGAGGCCGCCCCTTCCGACCTGGCCAGCAAGGAGTAAGCCGATGCCGATCCAGAGCCTGAAGGGGGCCCTGCGCATCCTGCTGCTGGTCGCCATCTTCTTCGGCGGCGTATGGAGCCAGTCCAGCGGGGTCATCGAGGACTTCATCTTCTACCTGCCCGACGTGCGGTTCCTGGCGGTGCAGCACCTCTGGCTGACCGCCATCTCGGGCGGCCTGGCCATCCTGGTGGCCATCCCGCTGGGCATCCTGCTGTCCCGGCCCAGCATGGCCCGGGTCGCCGAATCGGCCATGCAGGTGCTCAACGTCGGCACCACCATCCCGACGCTCGCGGTGCTGGCGCTGTCCATGAGCTTTCTGGGCATCGGCACCGTGCCGGCGGTGTTCGGCCTGTTCGTGGCCACCCTGCTGCCGATCACGCGTAACACCTACGCCGGCCTCAAGGGCGTCAATCCGGCGCTTATGGAGGCCGCCGCCGGCATCGGCATGTCGCCGGCCCAGCGGCTGGTCAAGGTGGAGCTGCCCAATGCCCTCTACGTGATCTTCGCCGGCATCCGCACCGCCCTGACCATCAACGTGGGCACCGTGCCGCTGGCCTTTTTGATCGGCGCCGGCGGCCTCGGCGAGCTGATCTTCACCGGCATCGATCTCTACGACCCGGTGATGATGCTGGCCGGCGCCATCCCCACGGCGCTGCTGGCCATCGTGGTCGATGCCCTGATCGCCACCACCGCCTTCCTGGTGGTGCCCCGCGGCGTGAACCCGTCACGGGCCTGAACGCATCACACCGGTGTTCAAGGCCGCCGTCCGGCGGCCCCGGTAACGCGGCAACAAGAGGAGAAGTCCCCGATGAAACGCATGATGATGACCCTCTCCGGCCTGGCCCTGGCCGGCGCCATGACCACCGCCCAGGCCGACGAGATCGTGGTCGGCGGCAAGAACTTCACCGAACAGCAGATCCTCGCCAGCATGACCACCCAGTACCTCGAGGGCCTGGGCTACGACGTGGAAAGCCGGGCCGGCATGGGCTCCGCCGTGCTGCGCCAGGCCCAGGAGAACGGCCAGATCGACCTCTACTGGGAGTATACCGGCACCTCGCTGATCAACTACAACGACGTCACCGAGTCGCTCTCCCCCGAGGAGACCTACCAGCGGGTCAAGGAACTCGACGCCGAGAAGGGCCTGGTCTGGCTCGAGCCCTCCGATGCCAACAACACCTATGCCCTGGCCATGCGCGAGGAGACCGTCGAGGAGACCGGCATCGACTCGCTTTCGGAGCTGGCTCGGGCGGTCAACGACGACGAGGAACTGGCGTTTGCCATGAACGCCGAGTTCTACGCCCGCGAGGACGGCTGGCGCCCGCTGCAGCAGGCCTATGACTTCCGCGTCGGCCGCGCCGACGTCAAGCGCATGGATTCCGGCCTGGTCTACCAGGCGCTGCGCGACGGCCAGGTCGACGTGGGCCTGGTGTTCGCCACCGACGGCCGCATCCCGGCCTTCGACTTCCAGGTGCTGGAGGACGACCAGGCCTTCTTCCCCGCCTACGCCCTGACCCCGGTGGTGCGCGAGGAGACCCTGGAGGCCAACCCCGAGCTGGCCGAGCAGATGAATGCCCTGTCATCGCTGCTCGACGACCAGACCATGGCCACCCTCAACGCCCGGGTCGACGTGGAGCGCGAGACCATCGAGGACGTGGCTCAGTCCTTCCTGGAAGACAACGACCTGTTGTAAACCAGCCTCAGGCAAGCCACTGGAAGGCCGCCCCCGGGCGGCCTTCGTGTTTCTTCCGCGACGACGAGTTCGACATGACCGCGCCCACCGCTCCCCTGGACTGGATCCTCGACGCCGACCCGCTCCCCGATGCCGACCTGACCGCCCAGGCGAAGCGCTGCCTGCTGGACCTGGTCGGCGTCGCCGCCGGCGCCACCCGCACCGACCTGGCCGGCCACGCCCGGCGCTTCGCCAGATCCCAGCACGGCGGCGACCGGCCGCTGCTGTTCGCCGACGGCCGGGCCTCGCCCACCGGGGTGGCGCTGCACGGCGCCTGGCTGATCGACGCCCTGGACGCCCATGACGGCCAGGTGCTGACCAAGGGCCATGCCGGGGTCGCGCTGCTGCCCGGGCTGCTCGCCCTGCCCGAGGTGGAGCGGCTGTCCGGCCGCGACGTCCTCGGCCTGCTGACGCTGGGCTACGAGGTCGCCACCCGGGCCGGCATCGCCCTGCATGCCGTCAGCCCCGACTATCATACCTCCGGCGCCTGGAACGCCCTGGGCGTGGCCGCCATGGCCGGCCGACTGATGGGCCTGGACGCGCACCGCCTCCATCATGCCCTGGGCATCGCCGAGTTCTACGGGCCCCGCAGCCAGATGATGCGCTGCATCGACCACCCCACCATGCTCAAGGACGGCTCCGGCTGGGGCGCCATGACCGGCGTCTCCGCGGCCCTGCTGGCCCGGGACGGCTTTACCGGGGCGCCGGCGCTGACCGTGACCGACCCCGGGGTCGACGCGCTCTGGGCCGACCTCGGCCGCCGCTGGTACCTGCACGAGCAGTACTTCAAGGCCTACCCGGTGTGCCGCTGGGCCCAGCCGGCGGTGGAGGCCGTGCTGTCGCTGCGCGATCGGATCGGCGACCCCGGCGATGTCTCGCGCATCGAGATCGTCACCTTCCACGAGGCCAGGCGGCTGCATGTGGTCCACCCGGCCAGCACCGAACAGGCTCAGTACAGCCTGCCCTGGTCGGTGGCCTGTGCCCTCGGGCGCGGCACCCTGGACGCCGAGGCCGTCACCCTCCTCGAGGCGCCGGACCTGCGAGACCTGGCCTCACGGGTCGAGCTCCAGGAGAGCGAGGCCTTCAACGCCCGCTTCCCCGCCGAACGCTGGGCCTCGGCGCGACTTCACCTGGCCGACGGCCGGGTGCTGGAGAGCGACCCCTGCGAGGCCCGCGGCAATCCGCACAACCCGCTGTCCGACGCCGAGCTCACGGCGAAGTACCGGGCGCTGGCCGACCCGGTCCTCGGCGAGCGCGCCGAACGACTGCGGGAGACGATCCTGACCCTGGAGGATCGCCCGGCCGGGGACCTGCTGGCGCTGCTCGGCGCCCCCGCAAGGGGCTGAGAGGACGACGGCGTCGGCCAGGCATCGACGCCCGGCCGCCGCCTCGCTAGCATGTCGCAAACCCTGCGGAGACTGCCCGATGACGACGTCCTTCCTCCTGCTGATGGGAGCCTCGCTGATCGTGCTGGCGGCCCTGCACTGGCTGCTGTTCCGCCTGGTCAAGCGGGCCATGTCCCGCTCGACGGGTGACGACCGAACCGATGACTGACTCGGCGGGCTCCCTGCCTCCCCCCAGGGCCCGCCCCCCGACGAGAGCGTGATATGCACTACCAGGATGCACTCCATGTCGCCGCCGCCCAGATCAACGCAGGCCTCGGCGCGGTCGACGCCAACCTCGAGCGCCACCTGGAGGTCATCGATGAGGCCGCCTCCCACGGCGTCGAGCTGCTGGTCTTCCCCGAACTCTCGCTGACCGGCTACGGCCTCGGCGGCCAGGTCATGCAGGTCGCCATGCCCGTCGAGGATCCGCGCCTCGCCCGGCTGGCCGAGGCCTGCGGCGCGATGCAGGCGGTGGTGGGCTTCGTCGAGGAGGCCAGCCCCGGCGAGTACTACAACGCCCTGGCCATCCTCCAGGACGGCGAGATCGTCGCGGTGCACCGCAAGCTCAACCTGCCCACCTACGGCGGCCTCGAGGAAGGCAAGTGGTTCTCCCACGGCAGCGAGCTCACCCAGGCCCAGGTCCGCCCCGGCTGGTCGGCCACCCAGCTGATCTGCGCCGACCTCTGGAACCCGGCGCTGGTGCATGCCGCCCTGCTGCCCCGCCCCACGGTGCTCTGCGCGCCGATCAACTCGGCCTCGGGCATCGTCAGCGAGGACTTCTCCAACGAGCAGAACTGGGGGCTCAACGTGCGCTTCTACGCCATGACCTACGGCACCCCGGTGATCATGGCCAACCGCTACGGCCCCGAGGGGGCCAGCCATTTCTGGGGCGGCTCGCGCATCCTCGGCCCCCGCGGCGAGGTGCTCGCCGAGGCCGAGGACCGCGAGACGCTGATCACCGCCACCCTGTCGCGCACCGCCATCGCCCGGGCCCGCTTCGAGCTGCCCACCCATCGCGACGCCGACACCCCGCTGATCCGCGAGCTGATGGCGGGCTATCGCTGAGTCCCGGGCACCCTCTCCGGGTGCCTAGATTCCCCCTCCTCCTTTTGCAAAAAAATGCTAGAATCTTCGCCATCCATTTGGCGAAATAACCCAGAAGATTCTCGCATGAAGGATTCCCTCAACAGCATCCTGGTCATGGGCGTTTCCGGATCAGGAAAGTCGCATATCGGACGTCGCCTCGCCGATACCCTCGGGGCGACCTTCATCGATGCCGATGACCATCACAGTCCGGCCAACATCGCCAAGATGGCTCGCGGGGAGCCCCTGAACGACGAGGATCGCGCCACCTGGCTGGCGACCCTGGCGGACCTCTACCGGGACTACCGCGCCCGGGGTCGGCCCCTGGTCATCGGCTGCTCGGCCTTGCGGCATCGCTACCGGAACATCCTGCGTCGCGGAGCCCCGGACCTGGCGATCCTCTATCTGGCGGGCAGTCGCGACGTGCTGCTGGAGCGGCTGGATACGCGTGAGGATCACTTCTTCGCCGGCGCCCCGATGCTCGACAGCCAGCTCGCCACCCTGGAACCCCCCGGCGATGACGAGGCCATCAGCCTCGACATCCGCAAGTCTCCCCAGGAGATCGTCGACGAATTCCTGGCACTCGCCACCGGAAAATAAGACGCCCACCTCCGTCTCATAGGCACGAAAAAGACGGCGCAATTCGCCGTTTATTTCACACGCCTTCGTCGCTTTCCTTACCGAAAAACCCGGCCGTACCGAATCATCGACCGGACGTCCCGGGAGGCATGACTCCCCGCGTCATCACGGCACCTTCCTCCTACGGATTCCTCCGCGACTCGTGACGCTCGGCGAGCGCCACGATGCCGGCGAGGGTCGCGCGATCGCTGTCCACCTCGATCACCGGCACCTCATAAGCCTCCAGGGCCAGGCGATACAGGCCGTTCAGCGACGGGCTCCCCACCAGGCTGACCTCGCCCTCTTCCCGGCCGAGCCGGGCGAGCACTTCCGAGCCGATCAGCACCCCCGAGAGGAAGCCCGCCACCGACTCGCCCCCGAGCCCGCCATGCAGGTGCCGGCTGCGTGCCTCGAACAGGGCATGCAGCAGCCCCGCCGGGTGGCGGGCCGCGGCCAGGCCCTGCCGGAAGCCCCCCTCGTCGATTCCCTCCCGGCCCCGCGACGGCTCGCCGACCAGGGTGTGATGGCGCACCGCGTGGTAGAGCTCGCCGGTCATCATGGTGGTGAAGTCGATCAGGCGACCCCGTGACAGCCGCGCCCACTTGCTGTGGGTGCCGGGAAGGCAGCAGACACCCTCCGTGATCCCCCGCAGCGCCAGGGCGCCGAACGCCTGGATCTCCTCGCCGCGCATCACGTCCAGGTGGTCGTCGCCGAGCGTCTTGAGACCGGGCACGATCCAGGCCTGGTCCAGTCCCGGGGCCGGCACCAGCTGCCCGGCGAGATCCGCCGGGCCGGCGGGAGTCTCGAGCTGGGGCGCCTCGCACCAGCCCCGGGCCGAGCCGACCATGCCGGCGAGATACACCGGCACCCCGGTCCCGTCCCGCCAGCCCCTCAACTGGGCCGCGCAATAGCGCGGAAACTCGCCGGTCGACAGCGCCCGCAGCCCGGCCGCCGAGCGGCGGCTGTCCAGGCACTCGCCGGTCTTCCGATCCACCAGGAAGGCCCGGAAGTTGCTGGTGCCCCAGTCCACGGCGATCAGGTGACGCCCCGTCATGCGCCCCCCTCCCCCCGCAGCCGCTCCCACTCGGCGACGAGCTGGCGCGCGAGGCGCCCCACCTCGTCGGCGGAGCGGCCGGGCCGGTAGAGGTTGCCGCCGAAGCCGAAGCCGTCGATGCCCGCGGCGTGCCACTCGGCCATGTCGGCCCGCTCGATGCCTCCCACCGCCAGCACCGGCACCCGGTGCGGCAGGATGGCGCGGATATCCCGAAGGTAGCCGGGCCCGAGCCGGGCGGCCGGGAACAGCTTGAGCCCGCGCGCCCCGGTGCGGGCCGCCGCCAGCGCCTCGGAGGGGGTCATGCAGCCGATCAGCGGCGCCAGGCCATGGGCGAGGCCGGCGGAGATGACCGCGGGATCCGTGTTGGGGGTGACCAGCAGCGGGGCGCGCCGCTCGGCCAGGCGGGCGGCGTCCGCCGGCTCGAGCACCGTGCCGGCGCCCACCAGCACATTCGCCGGGCAGCGGGCCGCGGCACGCTCGATGCCGGTCCAGGGCTCGGGGGAGTTGAGCGGGATCTCGATCAGCCGGAATCCCGCCGCCACCAGGGCGTCGACCACCGGCTCGACCTCGTCGGGGGTGATGCCGCGCAGGATGGCCACCAGCGGCCGGGTCGCCAGGATCGCGTCGAGGAGACTGTCGTGGCTGTCGTTCATGGCATCACCACTCCGCCACCGAGCCGTCCTCATGGGTCCACACCGGGTTGCGCCAGCGATGGCCCACCCGGGCCCGCTCCTCGACGAAGGCCTCGTCGATCTCGACGCCCAGGCCCGGACCCTCGGGGATGGCGCAGAAGCCGTCCTCGATGGCCAGCGCGGACTCGTCCACCAGGTAGTCGAGGACGTCGTTGTCGCGGTTGTAGTGAATGCCCATGCTCTGTTCCTGGATGAAGGCGTTGTGGCTCACCGCGTCGAGCTGGAGCGACGCCGCCAGGGTCAGCGGCCCCAGCGGGCAGTGGGGGGCCAGCGCCACGTCATGGCAGGCGGCCAGGGAGGCGATCCTGAGTCCCTCGCTGATCCCGCCGCAGTGCGACAGGTCCGGCTGGACGATGTCGACCATGCCGTCGGCGAGCAGATCACGGAACGCGAAGCGGGTGTGCAGCCGCTCGCCGGTGGCCAGGGGATAGCCCAGGCCGCCGGCGATGGACGATAGGCTGGGCAGGTGCTCCGGGGCGACCGGCTCCTCGACGAACATCGGGTGGAAGGGCTCCAGCTCGCGCAACAGGGCCTTGGCCATGGGCCGGTGCACCCGGCCATGGAAGTCGATGGCGATGCCCACGTCCGGCCCCACGGCCTCCCGGGCCTCGGCCACCCGGGCCACGGCCTCGTCGACCTTGCGATGGCTGTCGACGATGGCCATTTCGGGGGTGCCGTTCATCTTGAAGGCGGTGAAGCCCTGCTCGACCAGCGCCCGGGCCCCGGACGCCACCTCGCTCGGCCGGTCGCCACCGGTCCAGGCGTACATGCGCATCCGGTCACGGACCCGGCCGCCCAGCAGCTGGTGGACCGGCACGCCCAGGTCGCGCCCCTTGAGATCCCAGAGCGCCTGGTCGATGCCGGCGATGGCGCTCATCAGGACGGGACCGCCGCGATAGAAACCGCCGCGGTAGAGGACGTTCCACAGGTGCTCGATGCGGTGCGGGTCCTGGCCGACCAGGTAGTCGGCGAGCTCGTGGACCGCCGCCTCCACCGTGGCCGCCCGGCCCTCCACCACCGGCTCCCCCCAGCCGTAAGCGCCCTCGTCGGTCTCGATCTTGAGGAACAGCCAGCGGGGCGGCACCTGCCAGGTCTTCAGTCGGGTAATCCTCACGCGTCACCTCTCGGGAGTCGGGGAAGCGGCGCCGGCCCGGGCCGGCGCCGGGTCAGACCAGCCACATGGCCAGGTCGGGCCAGAACAGCAGGGCGAACAGCACGCACAGCTGCAGGGCGATGAACGGCAGCAGGGCCACGAAGATGTCCTTGAGGCTGACGCTCGCCGGGGCGACGCCCTTGAGGTAGAAGGCCGCCGGGCCGAAGGGCGGCGAGAGGAAGGACACCTGCATGTTCACCGCGAAGAGGATGCCGAACCAGATCGGGCTGTAGCCGAGCTGCTCGACGATGGGCACGAAGATCGGCAGGGTCAGCATGGCCACGCCGATCCAGTCCAGGAACATGCCCAGCACCAGCAGGATGGCCATCATCACCAGGATGATCACGATCGGCGCCACCTCCAGATCCATGATCATCCCCGAGATGAAGCGGTTGCCGCCCATCAGGTTGTAGACCCCCACCAGCGCGGCGGCGCCGATGCCGATCCAGATGATCATGCCGCAGGTGGTCAGCGTCTGGCCCAGGCTCTCGTGCAGGGTCTTCGGCGAGAACTCGCCGCGGGCGACCACCGCCAGCAGCACGCCGAACACGCCCATGGCCGCCGCCTCGGTGACCGAGGCCACGCCGCCGTAGATCGAGCCCAGCACCAGGCCGGCGATCAGCCCGGGCACGATGACCGCCTTGAGCGCCTGCCAACGGTTGGCGAAGCCCTCGGTGCGGTCGGCCTCGGTCATCGGCGGGCCCATCTCGGGGTTGCGCAGGCAGCGCACCAGCACATAGCCGATGTAGGAGAGCATCAGGATCACCGCCGGGGTGATGGCCGCGGTGAACAGGTCGGCGATCGACTCCGAGGCGATCAGGCCGTAGATGATCAGCACGATGGACGGCGGCATCATGGTGCCGAGCGCCCCGCCGGCGCAGACCACGCCGATCGACAGGTGCTTGTCGTAGCCCAGGCGCAGCATCTGCGGCAGCGCCAGGATGCCGAGCAGCACGATCTCGCCGCCGATGATCCCGGACAGGGCGGCCAGGAAGAAGGCCACCACCACGGTCTGCACCGCCACACCGCCGGGCAGGCGGCCGGCGAAGACCCGCATGGCGTTGAACAGGTCCCGGGCGATCCCCGAGCGGTCGAGCAGCGAGGCCATCAGCACGAACATCGGCACCGCCACCAGGGAATATTCGGTGACGAAGCCATAGACGCGGCTGGTGACCAGCGGCAGGGCATCGGGACCGAACCAGCCGAAGGTGAAGGCCAGCGCCACCAGGCCGGTGATGAAGGCCAGCGGCAGGCCGGTGACCAGCAGGGCGAAGATCAGCCCCACCAGCAACAGGGTTCCGTGGGCGATATCCATCAGGCGGCGTCCTCCACGTCGGCGGGGGCCGGCGCAGGCTTGCCGCGCAGCGACTGGATCAGGTGCAGCAGGGCCTGGACGCACATGATCGCCAGCGCCAGCAGGATCATGCCCTTCACCAGGGCCGGGAACGGCGGGTTCCAGGCGGTGCCGGAGCGCTCCAGCCGCCACTCGCCCAGGGGGCTGTGGGTGGCCCCCCAGAACATCACGAAGGCGGCATAACTCATCCCCAGGCAGAAGCCGAAGGTGACCAGATCGTTGAAGCGGTCGAGCCACAGCCTGGCCCGGGGACCGACGCTGTCGTAGAGCACCCGCACCCGGATATGGCGGTTGCAGGCCAGGGTCGCGGGGCCGCCCAGGGAGAAACTCACCGCCACCAGCATCACCACGGTCTCGTGGACCCAGGAGGTGGGGGAGCCGAAGGCATAGCGCATGACGACCTCGAAGACGCTGATCGCCATGGCGACGAAGACCAGCCAGGCGGCCACCCGTCCGCCGGCCATGACGCCGCGATCGAAGACGTTGCGCGCCTGATCGGCAGGCCGCGGAGCGGCCTCGGTCGAGCCGCCCTCCGGGCGACGGGACGCTTGAGTCATGGGAGGACCTCGGGATAGGCCGTCGGGACACGTCACCATGGCCCGACGGGTTGGGGCTTAGAGGAGGTTGTGGTTTTCCAGGTAGGCGACCACGGAGTCGTAGAACTCGGCGGTGATCTCGTTCCTGTCCGCCCACTCGGCCCATTCCTGCCTGGCGATGTTGCGGAACTCGCGACGCTGGTCGGCGGGCAGGTCGATGATCTCGATGTCCGGATCCTGACGGGCCTCGCGCACGGCCTCCAGGTCGCGGGTCTTGAGCTGGGCGACCATCTCGTAGGCCAGGTCGTCCACCGAGGTCTCGAGGATCGCCTGCAGGTCCGCCGGCAGGCCATCCCAGATCTGCTTGTTCAGCGAGACGGAGACCATCGGCAGGGAGTGGAAGCCGGGATACAGCGGATAGGGGGCGAACTCGTGGAGGCCTTGAGCCTGGTTGGTGGCGAACACCGTGTAGTCCGCGGCGTCGATCACGCCCTTCTCGAGGCCGGTATAGACCTCGGACCCCGGCAGGTTGACCGGCGTGGCGCCGGCGGCCTCGAAGATGTTGTAGACCATGCCTTCCGGGGCGCGGAGCTTGAGCCCCTGCATGTCCTCGACGGAACGGATCGGCCGGGTGGAGGGCAGCGACTCCAGGCCGGTGGCGGCCGCGCCGATCAGGTGCAGGCCATAGGGCTCGACGAGTTCGTTGTAGAGCGCCTCGCCCCCGGCGTTGTTCATGTAGTCGAGGAAGTCGTAGGGATCGCTCCAGGCTCCGGCCAGGTTGCCGATCATGCCGAAGGCCGGATCCTGGCCGGTGAAGTAGCTGGGATCGGTGAGGTGGCCCTGGAGGATGCCGGACTGGACGGCCTGCAGGGTCTGGTTGGCCTGGACGACGGCACCCACCGGCAGGATCTCGATGCTGATCCGGCCGTCGGACATGCGCTCGACGTTCTCCGCCCAGGCCTTCTTCATCTCGAACTGGGGCTCGCCGGCGGTCTCGGAGGTCTGGAAGGTCCACTCGTGGTCGGCGGCCTGGACATTCGCGGCCAGGGCGCCGAGCACGGCGATGGAAAGGGTCTTGAGGGGCAGGCGTGACATCATGAGACTTCCTCAATCGCGGTTTGTTGTTGGGCTTTCGATAGTGGGCAGAACGGGCATCAGGGCCTCCAGGCCGAGATCCCGTCCGGTGCGCTCCAGCACCCGCAGGGCCGCCTCGGCGGCCTGCTCGGGTTGACGCAGGCGGATCGCCTCCATCACCCGACGATGGCGTTCCATGCTGTCGTGAAGCTCGTCGGCGCTGTGGTTGGACGTTTCCACCAGCAGCGCGATGGCCGGCTTGAGCACGTGACTGATCTGCGCCCAGACCAGGTTGTGGGAGGCGGCGAAGATCGCCTCGTGGAAGGTCACGTCGTGCTCGTCGTGGGACTTGCCCTGCCAGTGCAGGTCGTCCTGCTCCAGCGCCCGGATCATGCCCTCGTAGGCGGACTCGATGGCCAGCAGGTCCGCGGCGGTGGCATGCGTCGCCGCCAGGCGGGCGACGAAGGGCTCCACGGCGACGCGGAAGGCGAAGATCTCGCGCTGGATGCGCGGGTTGGGCTGGGCGAAGCGGGCCATCCAGCCGCTGACCCTGGGATCGAGCAGGTGCCATTCCTGCAGGGCCCGGACCCGGGTGCCCTGCCCCGAGATGCGGGTCAGCAGCCCGGCGGCCACCAGCGTCTGCAAGGCGCTGCGCACGGTGCTGCGGCTGACGCCGAAGCGCTCGCAGAGATCCAGCTCCTTGGGCACGAAGTCCCCCGGCGAATACTCCCCGCTGAAGATGGATTCGGCGAGGACGTCGGCGATATCGGGACGCGCCGTGCGGCGGTCGGTGTCGGCGGATCGGGACATGGTCGGCTTCCGGAAGGTGGTGGCCCTTGTCGGACTCTATGTTGTGTATGTCGGACATAGGGTCTGGCAAAATCCGACTTAATGCCTTTAGACTTTCGTCTCGCGACTGCGTCGTCGTGGAAGCCGCCATGACGGCCGGGCCGCCGCCTTATGGCCCCGGCCGGGAGGAGCTCCGCGGCCTCTGCCGCGCGGGGACGCTCACTCGTCCCAACTCAGCCATCGCGAGAGCCGCTCGAGGCGTCGATGCAGGAAGTGCCGCGTGTCATGCTGATCCGGGCTGGTGTCGCGTTCCCAGACCCTCAGGGTGGCGAGGAACAGGAGGGTGAGGACGACCTCCTCCCGTCGGGCGCGACGGCTGCCGTAGGGGGCCTCGAGACGGGCGGCCTGGCGCCACCACTGGATGAGGCGCGACAGCTCGACGAGCATCGGGATCCAGGTATGGGGGTGCGGTGGATGCGCCTTGGTGCGCAGCATCTGGGCGGTGATGGTGCGGTGGGAGGCCAGGGCGTCGAACCAGGCCAGCAGGCAATGCGCCAGGCGATCGCGGGCCGGCCAGTCGGCGAAGCCGCCGGGCGGGTCGGCGAGCATGGCCGCCAGTCCCCGCTGGAACCAGGCATCGGCCACGGCGTCGAGGTCGCGATAGTGGGCCGGCAGGCGGCTGGCGGGAACGCCCAGCCGAGCCGCCACCTCGGTGAGCCTCACCGCCTCCCAGCCCCGCGCCTCGGCGATGATCAGGGCGGTCTCGAGGATGGCCCCGGCGAGGTCCGGGGCCGCCCCGGGACCGGGGTGCACGGGAATCATGGCCATGATGCTCCCTCCGATACGCGGGCATGTCGCCGCCGGGGCCAAGCGCCCTGTCTCAGGATAGACCCGACTCGGGCCCCTCCTCCCTTCCCTCCATGGCCATTCGGGAGGCGGCGGCCCGGCGAGCATGATCGCGCCCGGGCTCGGTGGCCCGATCCGGCCAGCCGCTGGCGGCCACCACGCCCAGGGTCACCAGCGTCAGCCCCAGCAGGGTCGCCGGGGTGATCGCCTCGCCGAGCCACGCCAGGGCCAGCAGGGTGGCGCACACCGGCGTCAGGGAGCCCAGCGCCGAGGCCGCCTCGGCGCCCAGGCCACGGATCGCCAGCCCGACCATCAGCCCGGAACCGAGGCCCACCAGCAGCCCCTGCACCAGCAGCTGGGGCAGCCAGACTCCCACGGGCAGGCCCGGCAGGGTCGACTCGCTCGCCCCGACCAGCAGGTAGAGCCCCGCGGCCAGGCCGTTGGGCACCGTGACCACGGCGGTGGCCTCCAGGGCCGAGAGGCCGCTCTGCCGCAGGCTGAGGGTAAAGATCGCCCACATCAGGCTGGCCGAAAGGAACATCAGCTGCCCCAGCCCCAGGGCGGCGCTCTCCCGCCAGCCGCTCCACAGCAGGGCGATCACCCCGACCAGGATCGCCGCCAGCCCCCGGCGCCGCCAGCGGCCCAGCGGCTGGCCGAACAGCGCCACCGCGATGCCGGTGACGAACAGCGGCGCCGTCCCCGGAATCAGGGTGCTACCGTGAGCCACCGGCGCCCAGGCCATGCCCACGGCACCCAGCAGGAAGAAGGGCACGCCGGCGCCCAGCGCCATGCCCGCCAGCCAGAGCGGGGGCACGCGACGAATCGTCGGCCAGCGCCGCACCAGCAGCGGCAGCAGCAACAGGCCCGGCACGGCATAGCGAAACAGCGTCAGGTCCAGCCGCCCCAGCGGCGACAGCGCCCCCTGGCGCAGCGAGAGGAAATAGATCGACCAGATCAGCACGGCGGCCAGGGCGGCGGCGGCGCCCGTCAGCCGATGCCGCCGGCTGGCCGGCTGAGGCGTGACACGGAGCGGATGGGAGACGGGCATGGCGAGGCTCGGTCGGTGAAGGAGGCATCCATTGTCCGCCATCTCGATCGGCATTCGCCGGCAAACCCGCGCTGCCGACTGCCGGTGATTGGCCATCTATGCCAAGATAAGCCTTCTTCGCGCCGATTCGAGCCATGCCATGCCGGACCACCGACTCGACCGCATCGACCGCCGCCTGCTCGACGCCCTCCAGCGGGACGCCCGGTTGACCACCGCCCAGCTCGCCGAACGCGTCGGCCTGTCGCCCTCGCCCTGCGGCCGGCGCATCCGACGGCTGGAGCAGGAAGGCTGGATCACCGGCTACCGGGCCGCGCTGGATCGACAGCGCCTGGGGCTGGGCATCACCATCTTCGTGCAGGTGCGCCTGCGCCAGCACCAGGACGCCGAGGTCGAAGCGTTCGAGGCCGCGGTCCGCGACATGCCGGAGGTCATCGACTGCCACACGGTGTCCGGCGGCTTCGACTACCTGCTGCAGGTGGCGACCCGCGACCTGCCGGCCTATGAAGATTGGGTGAGGCGCCTGCAGAAGCTGCCCATGGTCAATACCGTGGACAGCAGCTTCGCCATCCGCTCGGTCAAGGAGAACGGCCCCCTGGCGCTGGGCACCAGCTAGCGCGGCAACCCGAGGGAGGACACCACATGCGCGACGCCCCCACCGTGGTCTTCGGCGGCACCGGCTTTCTCGGCGCCGCCCTGGTGCGCGAGCTGGTGGAAGCCGACCGGCCGGTGCGCCTGGTGGCCCGGCGGCCGCGGCGTCCGGCCTGGGCCGAGCCCGGCGACCCGCTGGAGCTGGCGACCGCCGACCTCCGCCGCGAGGCCGAGGTGGCGGCGGCCCTCGAGGGCGCCGGGGCGGTGGTCAATGCGGTCAGCCTCTACGTGCCGACCCGCCGGCTGAGCTTCGAGGCCATCCACGTGGAGGGCGCCGGCCGGCTGGCCCGGCTGGCCCGGGAGGCGGGGATCGAGCGGCTGATCCAGCTCTCGGGGATCGGTGCCGACAGCACCTCGCCCTCGGCCTACGTGCGCGCCCGGGCGCGGGGCGAGTCGGCGGTGCTCGACGCCATGCCCAAGGCCATCATCGTGCGGCCCAGTGTGCTGTTCGGGCCCGACGACGCCTTCCTGGGCACCCTGGCCCGGCTGACGCGGCTGCCGGCCATCCCGCTGTTCGGGCGCGGCGAGACCCGCCTGCAGCCCGTGCACGTGGTGGACGTGGCCCGGGCCCTGGCCCAGCTGGCCGGCGGGCCGGCGCCACGGCGGCGCCTGTTCGAGCTCGGCGGCGGCGACGTGCTGCGCTACCGGGAGATCCTCGAGCTGGTGATGGCCCGGCTGCACCGCGAACGCCCCCTGGTCCCGGTGCCGTTCATCGCCTGGCGTGCCCTGGCCCGGCTGTTGTCGCCGCTGCCGTCGCCGCCGCTGACCCGCGACCAGGTCATCCTGATGGCGCGCGACAACCGGGTCGGCGAGGGGGTGGGCACCTTCGCCGACCTGGGGCTCGCCCCGCGCTCGCTGCGCGAGGCCCTGCCGGCCTGCCTGCCGCCCGCCGAGGACCTCAGGCCTTCTTGACGAACTGCGACTTCAGCTTCATCGCCCCGATGCCGTCGATCCGGCAATCGATGTCGTGGTCACCCTCGACCAGGCGGATGTTCTTGACCTTGGTGCCGACCTTGACCACCGAGGAGGCCCCCTTGACCCTGAGATCCTTGATCACGGTGACGCTGTCGCCGTCGGCAAGCGGGTTGCCATGGGCGTCGCGGACCGTCGCCGCTTCCTCGACGGCGGCGTCGGGCGCCTTCGACCACTCGTGGCCGCACTCGGGACACACGAACTGGAGGCCGTCGTCATAGGCATAGTCGGAGGCGCAGCCGGGGCACTGGGGGATGTCGCTCATGGGGCGGGGTCCTTTGCGGGTGGGAGGGATCGATCGACCGGCAAGCCTACACCCTGGACCCGGCGGGCACCACTGCGGCCTTTCGGCGCGGGGGGGAAGCTGCTAGCGTGGTAGCGGAATCCACTTTAACAGGAGTCGCGCATGGACAGTTCGGTCAACAACGTCGTCGCACAGTCCCAGGTGCTTCAGCAGGCCCAGACCGCTCAGCAGGCCCAGATGCAGATCTTCAAGGAGGCCCTGGATACCCAGCAGCAGCAGGTCACGGCCCTGGTCGAGTCGGCGTCCGCCGAACCCCAGCTGGCCGGCGACGGCAGCGTCGGCACCCAGATCAACACCTACGCCTGATCCCGGTCTCGCGTCGCCGGCCGGCGACGCGAGACGCGGCCCGCCTCAGACGTTCCCGATATCCTCGTGCCACAACGCCGGCCGGGCCTCGATGAAGCCCGCCATCAGCGCGATGCACGCCTCGTCCTGCAACACCTCCACGCCGACGCCCCGCCGGCGCAACCAGGCCTCCTCGCCCAGGAAGCTGCGATTCTCGCCGACCACCACCCGGGGAATGCCGTAGAGCAGGATGGCCCCGCTGCACATGGCGCACGGCGACAGCGTGGTGTAGAGGGTGGACTCCCGATAGAACGCCGCCGACTGGCGCCCGGCATTCTCCAGGGCATCCATCTCGCCATGCAGCACCGCACTGCCCAGCTGCACCCGGCGATTGCGGCCGCGACCGAGGATCACCCCCCGATGGACCAGCACCGCGCCGACGGGGATGCCGCCTTCCGCCAGGCCGGCCCGGGCCTCCTCCAGCGCCGCCTTCATGAAATGTTCCATCGCTCCTCCCGGGACATCGTCCCCGTGACGGGCCCGCCTGCGGCCCCGGGCGCGCCAACCGCCGGGGCAGGACGCAGGACGGTGCCGGGCATGGCGCGGCGGCAAGCCCCACCACCGTTCGCCGCTTGACAGGAAATACCCACGAGAAAACCGATAATCCCAGTGATCCTTGCCATTTTCACGCATTCATGAAGAATGACGCCCCGCATTCACTGAGCATACGGGCAATCTCGTCATCATGGACCTCTCCCTCCCCTCGTTCTTCACGGACCTCGTGGCCGCCGGCAACGGCCTGGTCTGGGGCAAACTGCTGATCTACCTGCTGATCGGCGCCGGCCTCTACTTCACCGTCATGACCCGCGGCATCCAGTTCCGCTACTTCGGCCACATGTTCAAGCTGCTGCGCCATTCCCGGGAGGCCGACGGCGGCATCTCCTCCTTCCAGGCGCTGTCCACCAGTCTCGCGGCCCGGGTCGGTACCGGCAACCTGGCCGGGGTGGCGGTGGCCATCTTCTTCGGCGGCCCCGGCGCCATCTTCTGGATGTGGATGACCGCCCTGGTCGGCATGGCCACCAGCTTCATCGAGTCCACCCTGGCCCAGGCCTTCAAGGTCGACCATGGCGACCGGACCTACCGCGGCGGCCCGGCCCGCTATATCGAGCGCGGCCTGGGCCTTCGCTGGCTGGCGGTGGCCTTCTCGGTATGCCTGATCATCGCCTTCGGCCTCGCCTTCAACAGCGTCCAGGCTAACTCCATCGCCCAGGCCATGGAGGAAGCCTTCGCCCTGCCCACCTGGGGGGTCGGCCTGGCCCTCGTGGCCGTGGTGGCGCCGATCATCTTCGGCGGCCTGAAGTCCATCGCCCGGGTCGCCGAGCTGGTGGTGCCGCTGATGGCGATCCTCTACCTGCTGCTGGCCGTGGTGGTGGTGGTCCTCAACGCCGCCGAGCTGCCGGCGGCGATCATGACCATCATCAAGAGCGCCTTCGGCCTCGAGCAGGCCGCCGGGGGCGCGGTGGGCTACGCCGTCTCCCAGGCCATCATGAACGGCATCAAGCGCGGCCTCTTCTCCAACGAGGCGGGCATGGGCTCGGCGCCGAACGCGGCGGCCACCGCCTCCACCCATCCGAACCACCCGGCCGCCCAGGGCTTCATCCAGATGCTCGGGGTCTTCCTCGACACCCTGGTGATCTGCACCGCCACCGCCGCGATCATCATCATGGCCGGGCCGGAGCTGCTGGCCGGCGACGAGGCCAACGGCATCCAGCTGACCCAGATCGCCCTGTCCCAGCAGGTCGGCGACTGGGGCGGCCAGTTCATCGCCGTGGCGATCCTGCTGTTCGCCTTCACCTCGGTGATCGCCAACTACTCCTACGGCGAATCCAACATCGAGTACCTGGCCGGCCCCCGGCGCGCCGCCCTGGCCATCCTGCTCTACCGCCTGGCGGTACTGGCCATGGTGATGATCGGCGCGGTGGCCAGCCTCAGGCCGATCTGGAGCTTCGCCGACCTGTCCATGGGGCTGATGGCGCTGATCAACCTGGTGGCCATCCTGCTGCTCTCTCCGGTGGCCTTCGCCCTGTTCCGCGACTATGAGCGCCAGCTCAAGCGCGGCCAGGAGCCGAGCTTCGATCCCGACCGCTTCCCGACGCTGGCCGACAAGGTCGACCGCCGGGCCTGGCCGGGCAGCAGCAAGCGCGGCTGACGCGCTCGCCCCGGAAACGAAGAACGCCACGGCTCAGCCGTGGCGTTCTTCGTCGGCGCCCCCGTTATCGCCGGGTCGCCGTCGGGCGACGAAACAGCGGCCGTCCGGGGTCTCGGGATACCGTCCAGCCATCGCCACGCCCTTCGTCCGGTGCGCGGCCGACTTGTACCGGCCGCCTATAGCGACCATGATCGGAGGCCACCTTTCGGCACGCAAGGAGCCCCGCCATGAGTCGCCAACCGCGCATCCTGGTCTTCGCCGGCAGCACCCGCCAGGCTTCCTTCAACAAGCGCCTGGCCCGCCTGGGCGCCGCACGGCTCGAGGCCCATGGCGGCCGGCCGACCCTGATCGACCTCGCCGACTACCCCATGCCGCTGTATGACGGCGACCGGGAAGCCGAGCAGGGCCTGCCGGAGGCCGCCCTGGCGCTGCGCGAGCGGCTGGCCGACCACCAGGGCCTGCTGATCGCTTCGCCGGAATACAACGGCCTGATCACGCCGCTGCTCAAGAACACCATCGACTGGCTGACCCGCCCCCATCGCGGCGACAGCGGCCTGGCCCTCTTCCAGGGCCGGACGGCGGCCCTGGTGGCCGCCTCGCCGGGCGCGCTCGGCGGGCTGCGCGGCCTGGTCACGGTGCGCCAGCTGCTGGGCAACATCGGCGTCACGGTGCTGCCGGACCAGCTGGCCGTGGCCCGGGCGGGCGAGGCCTTCGGCGAGGACGGCGAGCTGGTGGACGAGCCCCAGCGCGAGCGGCTCGACGCCCTCTGCCGGCGTCTGGTGCAGGACACGGCGCGCCTCCAGGACTGACCGCCACGCCGGCGACGCGCCACGGGACGCGAGGGGCACCGCCGGCGGGCCCGGCATCAGAGCCGCCCCTGGCGGCGCAGTCGTCGCCGCACCGAGCGGCGATACCATCCAGCCAGCGCCGGCTTGATCAGCGGCCACCCGATCACCGCGGCCAGCGGCCTGAGGACGGGCACGCGACGCATCAGCAGGATATAGGCGTCTAGGCCCTCGTGGAGGTCGCCGCGGGCATCCTCGACGTGCAGCGACAGCAGGGCATCGCGGGGCGCGATGCCCCGGGCGCGGAGACGCTCGCCGTGGCGGGAGACATCGAGCCAGGTGACCGCGCGATCACCGGCCAGCCGCTCGTAGCGTCGCCGATCCCGCCGGCAACGCGGACAGGCGGCGTCGTAGTACACCGTGAGGGCCGGCCGAGCGGTCACCCTCGCCCCGCTTCCCGCGGCGCCCCCCGATCACGGGTGGCCAGGAACTCGCCCTTGCCCACGGGGACGCGACAGCCGGTGAAGGCCGGATCCGCCTCGACCCGGGCCATGAAGGGCGCGAGGGCCTCGGCATGGGAGAGCGCATTGTCCACCACCAGCAGCCCCCCCGGCGCCAGGGCCTCGCGGATGGCGGGCCACCAGTCGAGGTAGCGCTCGCGGTCGGCATCCAGGAAGATCAGGTCCAGGGAGGCCGGCGCCTGGTCCGCGAGCACGGTCCCGATATCGGCATGCAGTGCGTCGACGAGCGCCTCGACCCCGGCGGCGGCGAAGTGCCGCCGGGCCAGGGTCCAGCGCTCGGCATCGCACTCCACGGTGGTCACCCGGCCGCCGGTGGCCCTCGCCCCCCGAGCCAGCCAGAGCGTCGAGTAGCCGTTGGAGGTGCCGGCCTCGAGGATGCGGCGCGCCCCGGTGGCGCGGACCTGGACGTCCAGGAAGCGGCCGGTATCGGGGGTGATGTTGCGCAGCCGCCGGGCCGGATCGTCGACGGCGGCGTCGTGGCGTTCGCCGTGAGCCGCCAGCTCGGCCAGCCAGCGTTCCAGGCTCGGCGGCGCGTCCATGCTTCGCCCTGTCGTCGTCATCAGACCCCCAGGTCCTCGTCGTAGACCTTGTCGGCATGTCGCCGAAGCGGCGAGGCCTCGTCGCAGGTGGGCGGACGCAGGAAGGTCTCGGTAACGTCGAGGGGCCCCAGGCTCTGCAGGGTGCGCCGCCCCAGCAGCACCGGATAGATGAGGTCGTCACGATCCTCGAGGCTGAACTGCTCCTCGTAGCGGGTATCGCCCAGACAGATCGTCATCAGCACCACCTGGCGGCGGTCCACGCCGCCGGCGCCGGTGACCTTGAGGCGGCGGAACACCTCGCGCTCGAAGGTCCGCTCGACCACTTCGCCGGTCCGCTCGTCCTCCACCTCGACGACGAAGCGGACCCAGTCCTCGCCATCACGCTGGAACTCCTCGATGTGCTCGGCCTGCATGGAGGAGGTCAGGGCACCGCTGTCGAGCTTGGCCTTGACCTCCACGCCCCAGGGCAGGATACGGGTCTTCTCCACCCAGCCGACGACATCGGAGCCCTCGGCGGCGGCGAGCGGGGCACTGAACAACAGGGCGGCGGCGAGACCGGTAAGCCGGCACCCTCGCAGAATCGGCAACATGTCGGCCATCCTTGACGGTTCGGGGATCGGAATCGCTACCTTAGGCCAGGAGCCCGTCAGGCGTCGATATCGAGATAACTGACAGATGCGAGGCTCCGGGGTTCCCGCGGCCATGCCGGCCCCGGAATGCGACAGGAGGACTCGACATGCCCCTCAGGCGGGACCGCCTCGCGCGGCGGCGGCGACGCAATGCCGCCCAGACGCTGCTGATCCTGGCCGGCCTGGTGATCTCGCTGTCGGTGCCGGGCTACCTGCTGGCCGGCCCCGGCGGCGTGATGCTCTGCCTAGCGGCGGTGACGCTGGCCACCCTGGTGTCCGGATGGCTTCCCGCCCGGGTGATCCTCGCCCAGGCCGGGGCCGGCATCCTCGCGCCGGCTCAGGCGCCGGCGCTCTACCGGGTGGTGGCGCGCCTCTACGAACGGGCCGGCCTGGAGCGCGCTCCCCGGCTCTACTACAGCCCCACCCCCGAGCTCAACGCCTTCGCGGTGGGCCACCGCGAGGATGGCGGCATCGCCGTCACCGAGGGCCTGCTGAGGACCCTGACGCTCCGCGAGCTGGCCGGGGTGCTGGCCCACGAGGTCAGCCACCTGCGCCACGGGGATACCCGGGTGATGTCGATCGCGGCGGCGATGACGCGGCTGACGCTGTGGTTGGCCACGGCCATCCAGCTCGCCATCCTGATCAGCCTGCCGCTGGTCATCGCGGGGGAGTTGCGCTTCCCCTGGCTGGCGCTGCTGCTGGTGGCCCTCGCCCCGACCGCCAGCACCCTGCTGTCGCTGGCCCTGTCCCGACAACGCGAGCATGCCGCCGACCTCGAGGCCGTCGACCTCACCGGCGACCCAAGGGGCCTGGCCTCGGCGCTGGCGGCGCTGGAACGCCATCAGGGGCGCTGGCTGTCGAGCCTGTTCGGGCGTCACCGGCCGGTGGCGCTCCCCTGGCTGCGCACCCACCCCGACACCCGGGAGCGGATCCGGCGCCTGGCCGAGCTCGACGATGTCGCCGAGGCCCCGGACCCGCTCGCCGCGGAGACGCTGGAGGCGCGCCCGACGATGCCCCGCCGTCCCCCGCCGCTGCGCCGGCGCGACTGGCTGCGGCGACGCTGATCCCGCTCCGTCTCAGAGCGAGGCGCCGCGCAGCGACGCGAAGTCCGCCTCGCTGACCTCGTGCCGCTGGGCATCGAGGATCTTGCCGCCGATCGCCGCCACCGACTGGGTGAAGTCGATCAGCGCCTCGGGGCTCTGGGCCACGCGCCGCTTGTTGCGGAAGTGCACCAGGATGGAGATGCCGTCGACCACCGGGTGGTCGCCGTCCTCGTGCAACGGCGGCAGGTCGCCCGGCGGGGTGCTGTTGGCGATCACCATCCGGTAGCCGGTGCGCGGCGGATGGATGTTGTAGACGCGGCGCTGGGCATCATAGACGGCGCCGACCTCTTCCAGGCGCTTGTGCAGCCGACGGTTGGTGTCGAGCCCCGGCCAGTCGAACACCACGAACAGGCACTGGCGGACCTCGTCGGCGGAGGCGACGCGGAAGCGATGGGCGACCTCGTCGGCCGCGGGGCTCGCCGGGGGCTCGGGGGCGGGCGTCGGCTCGGCCGGCTCGGGGGCCGGCGGCGGCGTGGCGGTCGGGGGCGATTCGGGCCTCGCCTCGGGCGGCTCGCGAAGGCTCCGTCGCAGATAGACGAAGAGCCCCAGGGCTCCTATCGCCATGACCATGGCCAGGCCGGCCAGCAGCATGACGCCGCTCGTCATGTCCATGCGCGCGCATCCCTCCCTCGTCTTCGTTGGTCGACCCTCGACCTAACCATGTCGACCGCCGGCTGGCAACGGCGCGATGCCCGGATCAGCGCGCATAACCCACCGCTATTGCGGGCTTTGCCCCGTGCCGGGCGACAGGACATGCCCGAGGGCCGTCGCCAGGACCGGGGCCATGGGAATGGCGTTGCTGGGGTGGGCGATGCAGTCGGTGCTCCACACCTCGTCGACGCCGGCGGCCTCGATCACCGCCAGGGCGTCGCCGGCGAACAGCGCATGGGTCACCGCCAGGTCCACCGAGGCCGCCCCGGCGGCCAGCAGGGCCTGGGCGGCGCGGGCCACGGTATAGCCGGAGCTCGCCACGTCGTCCATCAGCACCACCCGGCGGTCGGCGACCTCCACCGCCGGCAGGGCGATGGCCACCTCGCGATCGCCGTGGCGGGTCTTGTGGCAGACATCGAAGGCGAAGCCGGTGGCGACGGCGGCGGACTCCACCCACTGGAGCGCCTCGGCGTCCGGGCCGATCAGCAGCGGCGCATCGCGCTTCTCGGCGATCAGCTCGCCCAACCGCGGCGCGCCGGACAGGGCGATGGCCTGGCTCAGGGGAATCGCCTGTTCCAGGCGGTCGATGCGGTGCAGGTGGGGGTCGACGGTGATGACGGCATCGAAGAGCTCGGCGAGGAACTCGCCCACCAGCGGCTGGCTGACCACCTCCCCGGCCCGGAAGGCGGCATCCTGGCGCATGTAGGCCAGGTAGGGGGCCACCAGCACCAGCCGCCGGGCCCCGGCCCGGCGGGCATGGCGGGCCAGCAGCAGCAGCTCGACGAGCTTGTCGTTGGGCCGGTCCAGGCTGCGGTAGATCACCAGGGTCCCGGGCATCGGCCCGGCCGCGGGGAACGGCAGCGTCAGCTTCAGCTCGTCGTCGGGAAAGCGGTGGCGGGCCACCGGCCTGGCCTCGAGGCCCGCGGCTTCGGCCAAGCGGCGGGCCGCGGCGGCTTCGTCCTCGCAATACAGCACGCAGGCAGACATCAGCACTCCACGTTGAGTCGCGTGACCTGTTCCGCCCGGCCGATGGCGACGCCCCGGTCGCGCTCGCTGGCCTGGCGAGCCAGGGTCAGCTCGTTGGGGAAGGCGGCGTACACCCGATACAGGGTCTGGCCCGGCGTCACCGACTCGCCGATGCGCACCCGCATGTCCACGCCGGCGCCGACGGCGCGCGGCGCCCCGGCGAGCCGGGCGATCCGCGCCAGCTTGAGGTTGTCGATGGCGGTCACCACCCCGGCGAGGTGAGCGGTCACTTCGAAGCGATGCGGCGCCAGCGGGGGCGCGTCGGCATCGAAGGGGCGACGTCCCTGGGCGGCGATGATCGCCTGCATCTTCTCGTGGGCACGCCCCGCATCGAGGATGTCCCGAGCCAGGCCGAAGCCGTCGCCGCCGCGCACGTCCGGGTCGAATTCCAGCATCCGGCCGGCCAGGCGCAGCGCCTTCTGGCGCAGGTCCATGGGCGCCTGGGGATGGTTGGTGAGCACTCGCATCACGTCCCGGGCCTCCAGGGCCGGGCCGATGCCGCATCCCACCGGCTGGCTGCCGTCGGTGATCACCACGTCCAGGGTCAGCCCCATGCGGGCCGCCACGAACTCGAAGAGCTTGCGCAGCCGCCGCGCCTCGGGCATGGAGCGGACCTTGGCGTGGGGGCCAATGGGAATGTCGAGCAGCAGATGCGTGGAGCCGGCGGCGACCTTCTTGGAGAGGATCGAGGCCACCATCTGGCCCGGGGCGTCCACGGACAGCGGACGCTCCACCGAGATCAGCACGTCGTCGGCCGGCGACAGCTCGCTGGTGCCGCCCCAGGCCAGGCATCCCCGGTGAGTGCGCACCAACTCACCCAGCTGCTCGAAGGGCAGGTCGACCCGCGCCAGCACCTCCATGGTGTCGGCGGTGCCCGAGGGCGAGGTGATGGCTCGGGAGGACGTCTTGGGGCACAGCAGGCCATGGGCGGCGACGATCGGCACCACCAGCATGGAGGTGCGATTGCCGGGGATGCCGCCGATGCAGTGCTTGTCGACCACCGGATGCTCGTGCCAGTCCAGGCGGCGGCCGACGGCACTCATGGCATCGCTGAGATAGAAGACCTCCTCGCGATCGAGCTCGTTCTGGTCGCAGGCCACCACGAAGGCGGTCAGCTCGATCTTGGAATAGCGGCGCTCGGCGATGTCGCGAATGATGTGGTGGAAATCGTCCCGGGTCAGCCGCTCGCCGGCGATCTTGCGATGCAGGGCCGGGATCGAGGCCGGCGGCTCGGCCTGGCGAATGCTCACCGGCTGGCCGGCCTCCACGCCGAGGGAGGCGAAGGCGTCCTCGGACAGGCCGAGTTCGCCGCAGTCGACGATGGCCGCATCGTCGACGACGTTCAGCGTGGCCAGGATGGCCCGACCGTTGGCGCGCACCTCCACCTTGGCGAGCGCCTGGAAGCCCTCCGCCCGGTAGCGGTCGCACTCGCGATGCATGTAGGCCACGTTCTCGCGGTAGGTATCGATGCCGACGCGCTTGAGCGCGAGCGGCGACAGGCGATCCTCCGTGAGCGAGGCCCCGACGGCTTGGGTCATCGGCGGGTCCCTGCTTGGCCCCGGACGACGCGCGCATCCGGGGCGTGACGCAATGGTGACAGCCTAGCAGCGTGCCCGAAGGGCGTCATCGCATCGACGGGCGTGACATGCCACGCCTCGGGCTAGTCGCCCAGCAGCGTCCAAAGCCTGGCCAGCTCGTCGGTCATGGTGCTCACCAGGTACTGGAAATACTCCGGATCGCCAAGCCGCGCCAGTTGCTCGGCGGTGGGCGTCTTCAGCGGCAGCGGCTCGGGAGAATAGGCGAAGCTGGGCCAGTAGTCGTTCCGGGCGCCGCCATGCTCGGCCTCGTCCAGGCGGCGGCAGATGGCCCGATACGTCTCCGGGTGATGCGCCCGCTCGCAGTAGACGCCGACATAGATGGCGTGCTCGACCTCCAGGCCCACGCAGATATCCTCCACATGGCCGGGCACTCGGTAGTAGAGCCCATATCCCTTGTTGCCGCGCTGACGGTGGATGTAGGCCCGACACAGCCCCTCGAGGTCGGCATCGCGCCAGGAATCGCCATGCGGATGCCCCGCCATCTCCGGATACACCGCCTCGATGCGATCGCGCAGCGCGCGCCACAGGCGCACCTGCAGCCGGATCAGGGCCTCATCGTAGGCCAGGCGAATATCGTGGGCGGCCTTCAGGTTATCTCCCTGGAGCAGGGTATCGGCCAGGGTCGCGAGATGCTGACTGTCCATGTCGTTTCCGGTCAGTTGTTGAATCACTTGGCGATACTGGAGGAGGCTCTCCCGCAGCGGCGGATCCAGGGCCGCATGCCCCATGCAGGTCGACAGCCAGGGCATCACGTCGCCCTGGTAGTCGAGCGCGGCATAGCTCCCCGCCTCGGCCTCAAGCGCTTGCAGGTCACCCAGGCTGTCTGCCTGCGGATCCCGGCCGTCCAGGGTCAGGTAGCGCACATGCACCGGGCGGTAGCCCGCGGCGCGCAGCTGCCGGTGGTAGCGCATCAGCTGGTCGGGCTGATCCCCGGCATGGATCTTGTTCTCGATGACCACGGCCTGCCGGCGGGCATTGGTGATCAGGATATCCATGTTCCAGCGCTCGCACTCGACGCGGACGTCCTCGAGGACGAAGTCCTCGATGGCACACTGGGCGAGGAAGCCACGCAGCGGCGTCGGACCCAGCGAATGCCGCAGGGGATCGAGCAGGGCCGCCAGGAAGCGCGAGTGGAGCCGCACTTCGTCCCCGGCGCTGCGAAGGATGGTGAAGAGGTTGAATGGCGTGGGGCGTACGTATCGCTGGCGCAGCAGGCCGGCGAGCGACAGCAGGTTGTGGTGAACGGTCAAGGGCGTCGTCCCTGGCATGGTCATCGGGCATCCCGTCGAGAGCCGCCGGCTCTCGCGCCGCCCCATGATATTAAGTTCCATTAATAACATCCACGATCAGGCGACGGCGCCCCGGAACCATCAGCACCAGCCTCCAGCCTCGCTGACGGCGTCGGGCCACAGGCGATCCTCCGCAAGCGCGGCCCGACGGACTGGGTCGTCGATGCTCCCTGCCTGGCCCCGGACGGTACGCGGGGCCGGGCGGTGGCGGAATGGCGCCTCCTGGCAAGCGCTAGGCTTTGTCTGAAAAGTCGGTGAGCGAAGGCTAGACAAGGCAAAAAACGGTGAAAAGACGGAGTTTACAGGCAGTAAATGAGTACTTTGACCGGGCTCGCGCACGAGCCGATTTTTAACGCCGTATAGCCGAGCGCAGGCACTTTTCAGACATTGCCTAGATCACGGTGTCGGCCGGAGCCCGACACGTTCGCCTCCGCTCCTGGTCGGGGCGTGACAGGTTCCTGCTGTTATATGTCGCCTACCTGTCGGTGACCGACGCCCTCTCTCTCTAGCCTATGCCTCACGCGCTTTCTCAATAATCACAACGCTACGCGAGGCTCTTGCATGGATTGGATCCACTACGCAGCCGGCAATATCGACCTGCTCCTGTCACGCACCCTCGAGCATATCGCCCTGGTCGGGGTCGCCGTGGGCATCGCCACCCTCACCGGCGTGCCCATCGGCATCGCCATCACCAAGAACGAACGCCTGGCCAAGGCCGTGCTCTACGTGGCCTCGATCATCGTCACCGTCCCCTCCATCGCCCTGTTCGGCATCATGATCCCGGTGCTCTCGCTGATCGGCCAGGGCATCGGCTACCTGCCGGCGGTGATCGCCGTGCTGCTCTACTCCCAGCTGCCGATCATCCGCAATACCTATACCGCCATCCACAACGTCGATCCGGCCCTGCGCGAGGCCGCCCGCGGCATCGGCATGAGCCAGAACCAGCGCCTGCAGAAGGTCGAGATCCCGCTGGCCGTGCCGGTGATCATGGCCGGGGTGCGCACCGCCGTGGTGCTCAACATCGGCGTCATGGCCATCGCCGCCTACATCGGCGCCGGGGGCCTGGGCACCTTCATCAGCCGCGGCATCTCCCAGTCCGATCCCCGCCAGCTGATCCTCGGCGCCGTGGCGGTCAGCCTGCTGGCGATCCTCGTCGACTACGGCCTGCTGGCCCTGCAGAAACGCCTGACGCCCAAGGGCATGGAGCGCGCCGCCCTCGCGGAATGATTCCCTCGCCTTCCCCATTACAAGAAAGGATGACCGCATGATTCGACTCGACAACCTGACCAAGGTCTTCGACACCCCCAAGGGCGCGGTGACCGCCGCCGACCACATCAACATGGAGGTGCCCGCCGGCGAGATCTGCATCCTGCTCGGCCCCTCCGGCTGCGGCAAGACCACCACCCTGAAGATGATCAACCGCATCATCCGCCCCACCTCCGGCAAGGTGTTCATCGACGGCGAGGACACCACCGGCCTGGACACCCAGGAGCTGCGCCGCAACATCGGCTACGTGATCCAGCAGATCGGCCTCTTCCCCAACATGACCATCGAGGAGAACATCGCCGTGGTGCCCAAGCTGCTGGGCTGGGACAGGGCCAGGTACAAGGCCCGCGCCCGGGAGCTGATGGACATGATCGCCCTGGACCCGGACGCCTTCCTCAAGCGCTACCCCAGCGAGCTCTCCGGCGGTCAGCAGCAGCGCATCGGGGTGGCCCGGGCGCTGGCCGCCGACCCGCCGGTGATGCTGATGGACGAGCCCTTCGGCGCCATCGACCCCATCAACCGCGCGGTCATCCAGGACGAGTTCCTCAAGATGCAGCAGGAGCTCAAGAAGACCATCATGTTCGTCAGCCACGACATCGACGAGGCGATCAAGATGGGCGACCGCGTCGCCATCTTCCGCGCCGGCAACCTCGAGCAGTACTCGCGCCCCGACGACCTGCTGGCCGCGCCCAAGGACGACTTCGTCGAGTCCTTCCTCGGCGAGGACCGGGCGCTGAAGCGCCTCAACCTGGTCAAGGTGCGCGACATGGCCAGCGAGGATGTCGGCACCGTGGCACCGGACGAGGACCTCCAGGCGGCTCTCACGCGCATGGACGATCACGGCTACCCGGGCTCCATCATGATGGTCAACGACCGGCATCAACCGGTCGGCGTCGTCCGGCGCTCGGTGGCTCAGACCACCAGGGGCTACTGCCGCGATCATTTCGACACCCTGCCCGCCGTGGCGCGGCTGGACGACGACCTGCGCAAGGTGGCCTCGCTGATGTTCGCCCACGACATGACCTGGCTGCCCTGCGTCGACGACGACGGCCGGCTGTGCGGCCAGATCACCCAACGCGCCATCACCCACCACCTGGGATCGCGCTACCGCGTCCAGCAGGCCGAACCCGTCGGGGAGGTGTGAGCCATGCCGTTGCAGAACCTGCGAGGCGTCCTGCGCCTGTTGCTGATCGCCTTCGTCTTCGGTGCCGGCGTCTGGGTCCAGGCCAGCGGCACCCTGGACGAGCTGCTCTTCTACCTGCCCGACGTCCAGTACCTGGTGGGCCAGCACCTCTGGCTGACCGCCATGTCCGGCGGCCTGGCCATCCTGGTGGCCATTCCCCTGGGCATCATGCTGTCCCGGCCCAGCATGGCGCACCTGGCCGAGTCGGTCATGCAGGTGCTCAACGTCGGCACCACCATCCCCACCCTGGCGGTGCTGGCGCTGTCCATGAGCTTCCTCGGCATCGGCACTTTGCCGGCGGTGTTCGGGCTCTTCGTGGCCACCCTGCTGCCGATCACCCGCAACACCTATGCCGGCCTCAAGGGGGTCTCCCCCGCCCTGCGGGAAGCCGCCTCGGGCATCGGCATGGCGCCGGTCCAGCGGCTGTTCCGGGTGGAGCTGCCCAATGCCCTCTACGTGATCTTCGCCGGCATCCGCACCGCCCTGACCATCAACGTGGGCACCGTGCCGCTGGCCTTCCTGATCGGCGCCGGCGGCCTCGGCGAGCTGATCTTCACCGGCATCGACCTCTACGACCCGCTGATGATGCTGGCCGGCGCCATTCCCACCGCCCTGCTGGCCATCGCGGTGGACGCCCTGATCGCCACCACCGCCTTCGTGGTGGTGCCCCGCGGGGTCAACCCGTCCCGGGCCTGACGGCTCTGCACCCACTCCACCATCACAACCAGGAACAACACCATGAAACGACTGATCGCCCTGCTGTCCGGCCTGACCCTGGCCGGTTCCCTGGCCACCGCCCAGGCCGACGAGATCGTGGTCGGCGGCAAGAACTTCACCGAGCAGCAGATACTGGCCAGCATGACCGCCCAGTATCTGGACGCCCTCGGCTATGACGTCGAGAAGCGCGCCGGCATGGGCTCCGCCGTGCTGCGCCAGGCCCAGGAGAACGGCCAGCTCGATCTCTACTGGGAGTACACCGGCACCTCGCTGATCAACTACAACGACGTCACCGAGTCGCTGTCCCCCGAGGAGACCTACCGGCGCGTCAAGGAACTCGACGCCGAGAAGGGCCTGGTCTGGCTCGAGCCGTCCGAGGCCAACAACACCTATGCCCTGGCCATGCGCGAGGAAAGCGTCGCGGAGACCGGCATCGACAGCCTCTCCCAACTGGCCGAGACGGTGAACGCGGGCGGCGAGACGCTGACCTTCGCCATGAACGCCGAGTTCTACGCCCGGGAGGACGGCTGGCGCCCGCTGCAGCAGGCCTATGACTTCCGCGTCGGCCGCGGCGACATCAAGCGCATGGATTCCGGCCTGGTCTACCAGGCGCTGCGCGACGGCCAGGTCGACGTGGGCCTGGTGTTCGCCACCGACGGCCGCATCCCGGCCTTCGACTTCCAGGTGCTGGAGGACGACCAGGCCTTCTTCCCCGCCTACGCCCTGACCCCAGTGGTGCGCGAGGAGGCCCTGGAGGCCAACCCCGAACTGGCCGAGCAGATGAACGCCCTGTCCGCGCTGCTCGACGACCAGACCATGGCCACCCTCAACGCCCGAGTGGACGTGGAGCGCGAGACCATCGAGGACGTGGCCCTGGCCTTCCTGAGCGACCAAGGCCTGATCTAAGGCCTCTCCGTTCCCCCGACCCGAAAAGGCCGCGTCATGCGGCCTTTTCGCCGTTTCGCCCTTGAATGGAGCCCTTTCATGCACTACCAGGATTCGCTTCACGTCGCCGCCGCCCAAGTCAACGCCGAGCTCGGCGAGGTCGACGCCAACCTCGAGCGCCACCTCGCGGTCATCGCCGAGGCCGCCTCCCGCGGCGTCGAGCTGCTGGTCTTCCCCGAACTCTCGCTGACCGGCTACGGCCTGGCCGGCAGCGTCATGCAGGTCGCCATGCCCGTCGAGGACCCACGCCTCGCCCGGTTGGCCGAGGCCTGCGGCGCCATGCAGGCGGTGGTCGGCTTCGTCGAGGAGGCCAGCCCCGGCGAGTACTACAACGCCCTGGCCATCCTCCAGGACGGCGCCATCGTCGCCGTCCACCGCAAGCTCAACCTGCCCACCTACGGCGGCCTCGAGGAAGGCAAGTGGTTCTCCCACGGCAGCGAGATCCCCCTCACCACGGTGCGTCCCGGCTGGTCGACCACCCAGCTGATCTGCGCCGACCTCTGGAACCCGGCGCTGGTGCATGCCGCCCTGCTGCCCCGCCCCACGGTGCTCTGCGCGCCGATCAACTCGGCCTCGGGCATCGTCAGCGAGGACTTCTCCAACGAGCAGAACTGGCTGCTCAACCTGCGCTTCTACGCCATGACCTACGGCACCCCGGTGATCATGGCCAACCGCTACGGCCCCGAGGGCCAGAGCCATTTCTGGGGCGGCTCGCGCATCCTCGGCCCCCGCGGCGAGGTGCTGGCCGAGGCCGAGGACCGCGAGCAACTGATCACCGCCACCCTGTCACGCACGCCCATCGCCAAGGCGCGCTTCGAGCTGCCCACCCATCGCGACGCCGATACCCCGCTGATCCGCGAGCTGATGGCCGGCTATCGGTGAGCGCACCACGCAAGAGGCCGCTCGCCAGGGGCGAGCGGCCTCTTGGGTGTCACACCAGGGCGCGTCAGTCTCGGAAATAGAGCCTGTCCGGATTATCGACCAGGATCCTCTTGCGGAGCGCGGGATCGGTCGCCCAATCCGCCAGGGCATCGAGCAGGGGGCCGTCGTTGGGCATCGGCACCGGGATGTGCGGATGGGGCCAGTCGGAGCCCCAGACGCACCGCTCGGGGTTGGCCTCGATCAGTCGCCGGGCCAAGGGCACGACGTCCTCGTAGGGGAGCTGCCGCTGGCCGGTGATGCGATAGGCCCCGGAGAGCTTCACCCAGGCATCACCGCGCGCCATCAGCCGGCAAAGCGCCTGGAAGCCCGGCTGGTCGCCCCCCTTGTCGCAGGCCATGTGGCCCATGTGATCCACGACCACCGGCACGGGCAGGCGCGCCACCCGGGCCTCGAGGTCGGCGAAGGCGGAGACGTCGACCAGGAACTGCAGGTGCCAGTTGCGGTCGGCGAGACGACCGGCCAGGCGCTCCACGTCGTCCCAGGCGATGCCGCCCTTGAACAGCAGGTTGAGGCGCACGCCTCGGAAGCCGTCGGCGGCCAGGGCATCCAGCTCGGCGTCGGACACCTCGCTGTCGACCACCGCGATGCCGCGGTAGTCGTGCCCTTCGTCACGCAGGGCACGGACCGCGTCCCGGGTCGCCGAGTTATCGAGGCCATAGACGCTGGGCTGGACCAGCACGCCCCGCTCGATGCCCAGGGTGCGGTGCAGGTGGCGATACTGCTCGAGGCTGGCATCCGGCGGCGTATAGGTCCGGGTGGCCTGAT
The DNA here is from genome assembly GCF_031451675.1 of Halomonas koreensis. Classification (NCBI taxonomy): domain Bacteria; kingdom Pseudomonadati; phylum Pseudomonadota; class Gammaproteobacteria; order Oceanospirillales; family Halomonadaceae; genus Halomonas; species Halomonas koreensis. The sequence continues at coordinate 158,011 of NZ_JARWAK010000011.1, forward strand.
AAGGGTAACGGGACGCCGGCCCGAAGACGTGGGCATGGCAATCCACCGCCCCTGCAGGGGCGGTGAAGCCGGGGGCGCGCGGCGCCGGGTCCATGGGGTCACAGAAGGGGATCATGGCATCACCTGACACGAGTTCGTCTCGACGCTCAGGCCACGGCCTGCTGGCTGGTCGGCGCCCAGACGGTCTCCTTCAACCAGTCGGCCACCTGGCCGGCGAAGGTCTGGAACTTGGGTTCGTCGTCCAGCATCCACTCGGTGTGGCCACCGTCGGGGAGCAAGTACATGGCCTTGGGTCCCGGGTAGGCGGCGTACAGCGACTGAGCCTCGGTGACCGGGTGCAGGTCGTTCTCGCCGCCGTGGGCGATCAACAGCGGAGTGCGGGCGAAGCGCTGATCGATATGCGACTCCGGCCGGAAGGCGATCAGCGAGTCGGCGAAGTCCAGGTCCGAGGTCAGGCCATAGCCCGGGGTCTTCCACAGCACGCTATCCACATAGCCCTTGGAGATCGGGTCCAGCGGGTAGATGCGGAAGGGATCGATTTCCTGGGCCTCGCCGCCCTGGGCCAGACGCAGCCGCTCCTGGTTGAGGAACTGACGGAACTCCTTCCAGCCGAGCTCGCCGCGCAGGGCCTTCTGCACGCGCACCGCATCGAAGAAGCCGTTCATGCTGATCAGGGCGTCGACCAGGTCCTCGACCTGACGGAAGGCATCCAGCACCAGGCCGCCGGCCATGCCCCAACCGGCCAGCACCAGCTTGCGACCTTCCTCGTCGGCTCGCGCCCGGACATAGGCCACGACATTGGCGATATCCCGGACCTGCTCTTCCAGCAGCACCTTGCCTCGCTTTCCTTCGCTTTCGCCGAAACCACGGTAGTCAAACCCGAAGCAAAGGAAGCCCTGCTTGGTCAGGAAACGGGCGAAACGCTCGGGATGAATATGCTTCAATCCGGTGAAACCCGAGCACACGATGACGATGGGAGCCTCGTCCTGAACGACACCCTCTTCCCAGTAATAGGAACCGTCGAGTTTGAGGCCATCGCTGATGATTGAAACGCTCTCTGACTGCATGATCTTCTCCAGGGACTGACTGTTGGCGCTGCCCTTATCGGCATTGACATCTTGCGACAAGCCTCGCATCGTTAAGAACATCTACGCGACACAAAAGACAACGATCATGACACCCTCCGGCCACGAGGCCTCGCCCTTCACCGTCGGCTTTCTGCTCTTCCCCCACTTCGCCATGCTCTCGTTCAGCTCGGTCATCGAGCCCTTGCGGATCGCCAACCGACTGAGTGGCCGGCGACTGTATCGATGGGAGCTGGTCAGCCTCGACGACGAGGTGGTGGAGGCCAGCAACGGCATCCCCTTCACGCCGACCCTCCGCCTCGACGACTGGCGGGCGCTGGATGCCGTCATCCTGGTGGCCGGTACCGGCACCAACCTCATCGCCAGCGCGAGGCTGTTCAAGTGGCTGCGGGAGGTGGGGCGCAGCCGGCGCCTGCTGGGCTCGACCTCCACCGGCAGCATCCTGCTGGCCCGAGCCGGCGTCCTGCGTCACAAGCGCTGCACCATTCATTGGGAGGATCAGGCGAGCCTCCAGGAGGAATATCCCGACCTTCTGGTGACCAACGAGCTGTTCGAGATCGAGGAGAATATCCTGACCTGCTCGGGGGGAACGGCGGGGCTCGACATGATGTTGTCGCTGATCGATCGGCAACAGGGTAGCGTGCTGGCCAAGCACATCGCCGACCAGTGCATCCACCCGGACATTCGCCCCGCTCACGACAAGCAGCGCATGTCACTGGAGGAACGTCTTGGGGTCCACAACCCCGCCCTTTCCTCCGCCATCCATGTGATGCATTCCCATATCGAGGACACCATCAACTGCGAACAGATCGCCGACCTCGTCGGCATTTCCCACCGCCAGCTGCAGCGCCTCTTCAAGGAGCATTTCGGCGTCACTCCGGCAAGCTATTATCTCAATATGCGCCTGAAACACGGCGACAGCCTGCTGCGCAAGACCTCGCTGGACATCATCAACATCGCCACCGCGACCGGGTTCTCCTCCACCTCTCATTTCAGCAAGTGCTATCGCAAGGCATACGGCATCTCGCCCCGGGAACGTCGCAAGGTCCGCGCCTGATCAGCCGGCCCGCCTGAGCGCCTCCAGCAGGCCCTGCAGGGGGTGCGCCAGGGTCGTGTCCGACAGCCGTCTGGCCTGGCTGCGGCAGGAGTAGCCGGTGGCTAGCAGCCGGCCGGCGTTGGCGGGATCCTCGACCCGCGGCTGCCAGGACTGGGCGTAGATGGCCTTCGAGGTGTCCAGGTTGCGCGCCTCGTGGCCGTAGGTCCCGGACATCCCGCAGCAGCCGGTGGCCACCACCTCGAGTTCCAGGCCGAAGGCGGCGAACAGCCGCTGCCAGGCCTTGGGCGTGCCCGGGGCGTTGGTCTTCTCGGTGCAGTGGGCCAGCAGCCGGTAGCCGGGGTCGTCCAGCGCCAGGCCCGCGGGCGCCAGGTCCGCGGCCCGGGCGTCCAGCCATTCCGGCAGCAGCTGCACCTCGGGCACGGCGGCCTCGCCCAGCGCCTTCACGTACTCCTGGCGGTAGGTCAGGGTCATCGCCGGGTCGATGCCCACCAGCGGCACCCCGAAGTCGGCCAGGGTCCTGAGCCGCTCGGCCTGCTTCGCCGCGGTGCGTTCGAAGGCGCCGAGGAAGCCCTGGACGTGCAGCGGCTTGCCGTTGGGCGCGAAGGGCGCCACGAACACCCGCACGTCAAGCCGCTCGAGCAGCTCGATCACGTCCATCACCAGCTTGGCCTCGAAGTAGCTGGTGAAGGCGTCCTGGACCAGCACCACGCTGTTGGCCTGCTGGGCCGCGGTGAGCCGGCCCAGCGTGGTCGGCGTGGCATCACTCACGCCCCAGGCCTTGAGCTGCTTGTCGAGGCGCGCCCGGGACAGCCGGGGGCTGTCGACCATGCCCACCGGGCCGGCCAGCAGGCGCTTCGCCCAGCGGTGGCCCAGGGCGGCGTTGTACAGCGGCGCCACGGGGG
>NZ_JARWAK010000012.1:0-120551 GCF_031451675.1 Halomonas koreensis
GAATTCCCATGGAGAGCCTCGGGCGCCGACCGCCGGAGGGCCGGCCCGGTCATCGTCGGGCACTTATCCCGAGAAAACCCCGGCTCATCGAGTCGGGGTTTTTCATGTCGGTCCGACAGGCGCCGTATTGGGCGAGGGAGTTCCCATGGAGAGCCCCGGAGGGTCGGCCCGAACCTCGTCAGGCACTGAGTCGGGAAAGGCCCCGGTCCGGGGCCTTTTCACGTTCGGGGCTCGCGACAGGGAGGTCCGTGCGCCGCCCTGGGGGCGGCCATGCCAGAGACGGCACTCGCCATGGCTGCCCCGGCGGGGGCGTGCCGGCAGGCAGCGGCGCTCCGGCGAGGGAGCCTGGATTTCCGGGGCTGCGCCTGTTCCGATAGAATGTGGACTTTTCCCGTCTGGGGCATGCGCATGACCATTGGTGACCTGATTCGCCTGTTGAGCGACGGCGAGTTTCATTCCGGCGAGCAGTTGGGCGAACGGCTGGGCGTGTCCCGGGCCGCGGTCTGGAAGCAGCTTCGCAAGCTGGAGGCGCTGGGGATTCCCATGGAGGCGGTGAAGGGGCAGGGCTATCGCCTGGCCGAACCGCTCGAGCTGCTCGACGGTGCCCGCATCGTCGCCGGGCTGTCCCGGGAGGCTCGCCAGTACATCAGCCGCCTCTTCGTCGAGGAAACCCTGCCGTCGAGCAACCAGTTCCTGCGCGAACGGTTCGCGCAGGGGGCGGGGCATGGCGAGATCTGTCTGGTCGAGCAGCAGAGCGCCGGCAAGGGACGCCGCGGACGCGCCTGGGTGACGCCCTGGGGGCGGACCCTGATGCTCTCGGTGGGCTGGCGAGTCGAGTCCGGCGTCGCCGCGCTGGAGGGGCTCAGCCTCGCGGTGGGTGTCGTGTTGGCCAGGGTGCTGGAGGCGCACGGCGTCCGTCCGCGCCTCAAGTGGCCCAATGACGTGCTGCTGGAAGGAGAGGGCGGGGAGCTCGGCAAGCTGGCCGGCATCCTGGTCGAGCTGAGCGGCGATGCCGCCGGCCCCTGCGAGGTCGTGGTGGGCATGGGCATCAATCTCGACCTGCCCGAGGCCTTCCGCCGGGACATCGAGCAGCCGGTGGCGGCGGTTCGCGACCAGGCGCCCGAGCTCGGGCGCAATCGTCTGGCCATCGAGTTGCTGGATGCCCTGATGCCGGCCCTGGCCGACTTCGAGCGCGACGGCTTCGTCGCCTGGCAGGCCGACTGGAACGCGCGTCACGCCTACGCCGGCCGCGAGGTGGACATCCTGCGCGGCGAACGGCGCGAGCCGGCGATCGCCGGGGAGGTGGATGCGTCCGGCAACCTCTGGGTGGACGGCGAGGCCGGGCGGACCCGCCTGTCGGGCGGGGAGATCAGCGTACGGGGGCGCGCATGATCCTGGATCTCGACATCGGCAATACCCTGTCGAAGTGGCGCCTCAAGGATGCCGAAAGCAGCGAGATCCGCTCCCGGGGTGCGGTCTGGACCCGGGAGGAGTGGCGCCCGGGGGCCGACATTCCGGACCTGGACGTGGTCGAGGCGGTGCGCATCTCCAGCGTGGCCCGCAAGGCGGTGCTGGCCAGGACGGTGGCCCTGCTGCGGCGCCAGGTGCGGGATGTCCACGTGGCGCGCTCCGAGCCCGAGGCGCTGGGCGTCAGCAACGGCTATCGGGAGCCCGGGCGACTCGGGGTGGACCGCTGGATGGGCGTGCTGGCCGGCTATCAGCTGGCCGGCGGCTGCTGCAGCGTCGATTGCGGCAGCGCCATCACCGTGGACTTCGTGCTGCCCGGCGGGCGTCACCTGGGCGGCTATATCCTCCCGGGGCTGCGCCTGATGAAGGAAAGCCTCAAGCTCGGGACGCGCAACGTGGCCATCGATCCCGACAGCGAGGCCGACGAGCTCCCGGCGCCGGGCGTGCGCACGGTCGAGGCCGTCAATCACGGCATCTACATGGCCGCCGTCAGCGCGGTGAACCGCATCTACAGCGAGGTCTGCGATCGCGAGGGCGTGACCCTGCCGCTGCTGCTGACCGGCGGCGATGCCCGGGTCGTCTCACGGGGCGTCGAGGTGCCCCATGCGGTCTGGCCGGACATGGTCTACGGGGGGCTGGAGGCCTGCTTCCCGCTGACCGCCGCGGAGCGCGCGGGGCGCATGGCGGGGGCGCCGGCGGTGCCCGAGCCGGTGGCGCTGGAAAAGATTCGCGCGGGGCTTGCGTTCTCCATGCTGCTTTGACACAATGCGTCGCGTTCCGGAGAGGAAGGGTGTTTCGGCGCCCGTGGCCGGTCAGGATGATTGGAAAAACAATCACTTGACACCGAGAACAGAGGCGGTAGAATACATCGCCAGTTGGAGGGGTTCCCGAGTGGCCAAAGGGAGCAGACTGTAAATCTGCCGCGAAAGCTTCGAAGGTTCGAATCCTTCCCCCTCCACCAGGTTTCGCCCCATTCGTCGAGGCGGGTGGCGGCAACAAGAGTGGGTAGGCGGGCATAGTTCAATGGTAGAACCTCAGCCTTCCAAGCTGATGATGCGGGTTCGATCCCCGCTGCCCGCTCCAGTCGGTTGTTTCGCTCATGTAGCTCAGGGGTAGAGCACACCCTTGGTAAGGGTGAGGTCGGCGGTTCAAATCCGCCCATGAGCTCCAACAAGGAAAAGGCGAGCCGTGGCTCGCCTTTTCTCTTTCTCTTCCGGCGCGATCGGATGTCGGGAGAGGGGTTGCCACAGGCGGAGGTATCCGTTAAGATGGCGCCCGCTGTCGCTCAGGTCGCTCGCAAAGGGCGGTCGCGGAAGCAGATACAGGCCAGTAGCTCAATTGGCAGAGCAGCGGTCTCCAAAACCGCAGGTTGGGGGTTCGATTCCCTCCTGGCCTGCCAGTCTTCCCCAGGCTGGCGTTATCTCCGTATTTTCACGATTCGATTGCCGCACCCTGAGGAGTCTCGTTTTCATGAAACATAGCGCCGAGGTGCAGGGTTCGCGCCACGACGGGCTCAAGTGGGCGGTTGTCGTCACTCTGCTGGTTCTGGCCGTGGTCGGCAATACCTATTTCGCCGACCAGGCACTGCTCTATCGCGTGCTCGGCGTCGTCGCCCTGAGCGTGGTGGCGGCGCTGGTGGCCCTGACCACCACCAAGGGTCGCGAGCTGGTCGAGCTGGCTCGCAGCGCGAAGAAGGAAATTCAGCGTGTCGTCTGGCCGACTCGCCCCGAAACCATTCAGACCACCGCCATCGTGCTGGTGGCCGTGCTGGTGGTGGGGCTGATGCTGTGGCTGATCGACACGCTGCTTGGCTGGGCGATGTCCGGCGTCATCGGTTAGGAGTCTTCATGTCCATGCGTTGGTACGTCGTTCACGCCTACTCCGGCTTCGAGAAGCATGTCATGCGCTCCCTCAGGGAGCGCGTGAGGATGTACGGCATGGAGGACCGCTTCGGCGAGATCCTGGTGCCCACCGAGGAAGTCGTCGAGATGCGTGACGGCAAGCGCCGCAAGAGCGAGCGCAAGTTCTATCCCGGCTATGTGCTGGTCGAGATGGAGATGGACGACGAGACCTGGCACCTGGTCAACGAGACCCCCCGCGTCATGGGGTTCATCGGCGGTACCAAGGAGAAGCCGGCCCCCATCACCCAGCGCGAGGCCGACGCAATCCTCAGTCGCGTCAAGGACGGTACCGAGAAGCCGCGCCCCAAGACCCTGTTCGAGCCGGGTCAGTCCGTGCGCGTCATCGACGGCCCCTTCGCCGACTTCAATGGCGTGGTCGAGGAAGTCAACTACGACAAGAGCCGGCTGCAGGTCAGCGTGCTGATCTTCGGGCGCGCCACGCCGGTCGAGCTCGAGTTTTCCCAGGTCGAGAAGGAATAACCTCTCGCCCCTGCCGACTGTTCGCGGCGGCCGTTGCGACGGCCGTCTTAACCGGGGAGCCGCAAGGCGCTATCACCCATCTGGAGTAAATCATGGCCAAGAAAGTCCAGGCTTACATCAAGCTGCAGGTCGCAGCCGGTAAAGCCAATCCGAGTCCCCCCGTGGGCCCCGCGCTGGGTCAGCACGGCGTCAACATCATGGAGTTCTGCAAGGCGTTCAACGCCGAGACCCAGGACATCGAGCCGGGTCTGCCGACTCCCGTCGTCATCACCGTGTACTCCGACCGCAGCTTCACCTTCATCACCAAGACCCCGCCCGCGGCGGTCCTGCTGAAGAAGGCGGCTGGCATCAAGTCCGGCTCCGGCGAGCCGAACAAGACCAAGGTCGGTACCGTGACCCGTGAACAGCTCGAAGAGATCGCCAAGACCAAGGAGCCGGACCTGACGGCTGCCGATCTCGATGCCGCGGTGCGTACCATTGCCGGTAGTGCCCGCAGCATGGGCCTGAACGTGGAGGGTCTCTGATCATGGCTAAGCTCAGCAAGCGCGCGCAGCAGATTCGCGAGAAAGTCGACCCGAACAAGGCGTACAGCCTGGACGAGGCCGTGGCCCTGCTCTCCGAGCTGTCCACCGTCAAGTTCAAGGAGTCCCTGGACGTCGCCGTCAACCTGGGCGTCGATCCGCGCAAATCCGACCAGGTCGTGCGTGGCGCCACCGTCATGCCCAACGGTACCGGCAAGGACGTGCGCGTCGCCGTCTTCACCCAGGGCGCCAACGCCGAGGCGGCCAAGGAAGCCGGCGCCGACATCGTCGGCATGGACGACCTTGCCGAGCAGGTCAAGAAGGGCCAGCTCGACTTCGACGTGGTCATCGCCTCGCCGGACGCCATGCGCGTCGTCGGCCAGCTGGGCCAGATCCTCGGCCCGCGCGGCCTGATGCCGAACCCCAAGGTCGGCACCGTGACCCCGGACGTCGCCACCGCGGTCAAGAACGCCAAGGCCGGCCAGGTGCGCTTCCGTACCGACAAGAACGGCATCATCCATGCCACCCTGGGCAAGGTCGACTTCGACGCCGCCGCCATCCGCGGCAACCTCGAGGCGCTGATCGCCGACCTGAAGAAGCTCAAGCCGAGCACTTCCAAGGGTGTGTATTTCAAGAAGGTCTCCCTGTCCACCACCATGGGGCCGGGCCTGACCATCGACCATTCCGCGTTCGTGTAACGCCGAGGTCGAGACAAGAGCAAGACACTTTGCGGTCCCCGTGCACGGCTTCGCCGGCGGGGCACCGTCAAAGACCGCAGGTGCCGCCTCGCGCAGAGGCGGCTTAATCGTCCCTCGGGAGGCCTGCGCAGATGGTGTGGCCGCCAGATCTCTGGTGAGCACCATCACCCAGGACTCCCGGCGCGGCGCCGTCGCGCCCCGCCGGGAGAGATGGTAACCACCGGAATCCTCTGCGGAGATTCCGGCACGTAGGAGTGATCACCGTGCCACTAGCACTCGAAGGCAAGAAGGCCATTGTTGCCGAGGTCAGTGAAGCGGCCAAGGATGCTCTCTCCGTCGTCGTTGCCGACTCTCGTGGCGTCTCGGTCAGCAAGATGACCGACCTGCGCAAGCAGGCCCGCGAGAATGGCGTCCAGCTGCGTGTTGTCCGCAACACCCTGGCTCGCCGCGCCCTGGAAGGCACCCAGTGGGAGTGCCTGAACGAGTCCTTCGTGGGTCCGACCCTCCTGGCCTTCTCCACCGAGCACCCGGGCGCCGCCGCCCGTCTGTTCAAGGAGTTCGGCAAGGAAGAGAAGGACTTCGAGGTCAAGGCGCTGGCATACGAAGGCGAGTTCATCCCGGCCAGCGATCTGGATCGCCTGGCAAGCCTGCCGACCTATGACGAGGCCATCGCCAAGCTGATGTCCGTCATGAAGGAAGCGTCCGCCGGCAAGCTGGTCCGTACCCTCGCCGCGCTGCGCGACCAGAAGGAAGGCGAGGCCGCCTGATCGGCGAACTCTGCCCCGCTGCGCGAATCGAATATTGAATCACCGAGCCGTCGGCCCGCCGAGGCTCCCGCAAAGTTAGGAACGTGAAAATGGCACTGACCAAAGAAGACATCATCAACGCCGTCGCCGACATGTCCGTCATGGAGGTCGCCGAGCTGATCGAGGCGATGGAAGAGAAGTTCGGCGTCACCGCCGCCGCCGCCGTCGTCGCCGGCCCGGGTGGCGGTGAAGCCGCCGCCGAGGAAGAGCAGACCGAGTTCGACCTGGTGCTGACCGGTGCCGGCGACAAGAAGGTCAACGTCATCAAGGCCGTCCGCGAGATCACCGGCCTGGGCCTGAAGGAAGCCAAGGGTGCCGTCGACGGCGCTCCGGCGACCCTCAAGGAAGGCATGTCCAAGGAAGACGCCGAAGAAGCCAAGGCGAAGCTGGAAGAAGCCGGCGCGAGCGTGGAGCTCAAGTAATCCTTGTGCCCACGGCTTCACGCGCTGCGTAAGCTTCCACGGCTGGTGGCGGGACACCCGCTGCCGGCCTTTTTCTGTTGTCACTAGCCGGTCGCCCTCCGGGCCACCGCTAGCCGAATTCCGACGGCGAGCCTCCGGGTGGGGGCTTGCCGTCAGCGCCTGACGGAGCCGCGCCCGTCGGGTGGCGCCGACACGCATCGGTCACCCATGGTGAACAAGCTGGGGAATACAGATGGCTTACTCATACACTGAGAAAAAACGCATCCGCAAGGATTTCGGCAAACTGCCCCAAGTGATGGATGTGCCTTACCTGCTGGCCATCCAGCTTGATTCCTACTACGACTTTCTCCAGCAGGATCGCTCACCCGAAGAACGGCTCGACCTCGGTCTGCATGCCGCCTTCCGCTCGGTCTTCCCGATCGAGAGCTTCTCCGGCAACGCCGCCCTGGAATACGTCAGCTACCGTTTCGGCACCCCGGCGTTCGACGTCAAGGAGTGCCAGCTGCGTGGCGTCACCTACTCGGCTCCCCTGCGCGTCAAGGTCCGTCTGATCATCTACGACAAGGACTCGGCCAACAAGGCGATCAAGGACATCAAGGAGCAGGAAGTCTACATGGGGGAGATCCCCCTGATGACCGAGAACGGCACCTTCGTGGTGAACGGGACCGAGCGCGTCATCGTCTCCCAGCTGCACCGCTCCCCGGGCGTGTTCTTCGATCACGACAAGGGCAAGAGCCACTCCTCCGGCAAGCTCCTGTATTCCGCCCGGGTGATCCCCTACCGCGGTTCCTGGCTGGACTTCGAGTTCGACCCGAAGGACAACGTCTTCGTGCGCATCGACCGTCGCCGCAAGCTGCCGGCGTCCGTGCTGCTGCGCGCCCTGGGCATGAGCGCCGAGGAGATCCTCGACGAGTTCTTCGAGACCAGCACCTTCCACATCGAGAAGAGCGGCTTCTCCGTGGAGCTGGTGCCGTCGCGTCTGCGCGGCGAGACCGCGACCTTCGACATCAAGGACGGTGACGGCAATGTCATCGTCGAGGAAGGTCGCCGCGTCACCCAGAAGCACATCCGCCAGCTGGAGAAGGCCGGCCTCGAGCGCCTCGAGGTGCCGATGGACTACCTGTTCGGCAAGGTGCTGGCCAAGGACCAGGTCAACCCCGCCACCGGCGAGCTGATCTGCCCCTGCAACACCGCCATCACCCCGGAGCTGCTGGAGTCCCTGGGCCAGGCCGGGCTGACCCGCCTCGAGACCCTGTACACCAACGACCTCGACTGCGGGCCCTTCATCTCCGACACCCTCAAGCTGGACACCACCGGTTCCCAGCTCGAGGCCCTGGTCGAGATCTACCGCATGATGCGCCCCGGCGAGCCGCCCACCAAGGAGGCCGCCGAGACGCTGTTCAACAACCTGTTCTTCACCGAGGACCGCTACGACCTGTCCGGCGTCGGTCGCATGAAGTTCAACCGCCGCCTGCGTCGCGACAGCGACGAGGGGCCGGGCGTGCTCGACCGGCGCGACATCCTCGACGTGCTCGGCGAGCTGATCAGCATCCGTAACGGCTTCGGCGATGTCGACGACATCGACCACCTGGGCAACCGCCGCATTCGCTGCGTCGGCGAGATGGCCGAGAACCAGTTCCGCGTGGGCCTGGTGCGCGTCGAGCGCGCGGTCAAGGAACGCCTGTCCATGGCCGAAAGCGAAGGCCTGATGCCCCAGGACCTGATCAACGCCAAGCCGGTGGCCGCGGCGGTCAAGGAGTTCTTCGGCTCCTCGCAGCTGTCCCAGTTCATGGACCAGAACAACCCGCTGTCCGAGGTCACCCACAAGCGCCGCGTCTCCGCGCTCGGCCCGGGCGGCCTGACTCGCGAGCGGGCCGGCTTCGAGGTGCGCGACGTCCACGCCACCCACTACGGCCGGCTGTGCCCGATCGAGACACCGGAAGGTCCGAACATCGGCCTGATCAACTCCCTGGCCACCTACAGCCACACCAACAGCTACGGCTTCCTCGAGACGCCGTACCGCAAGGTGGCCGACGGCCAGGTGACCGACGAGGTGGTGCACCTCTCCGCGATCGAGGAGGGCGACTTCGTCATCGCCCAGGCCTCGGCCACCGTGGACGAGGGCGGCAAGCTGGTCGACGACCTGGTGCAGGTCCGCCACAAGGGCGAGACCACCTTCATGCGCCCGGAGCAGGTCACCCTGATGGACGTCTCGCCGCGCCAGGTGGTGTCCGTGGCCGCGGCCCTGATCCCCTTCCTCGAGCACGACGACGCCAACCGCGCCCTGATGGGGGCGAACATGCAGCGTCAGGCCGTGCCCACCCTGCGCGCCGAGAAGCCCCTGGTGGGCACCGGCATGGAGCGCTTCGTGGCCCGCGACTCCGGCGTCTGCGCCGTGGCGCGCCGCGGCGGCACCATCGACTCGGTGGATGCCAAGCGCATCGTGGTGCGGGTCAACGAGGACGAGATCATCGGCGGCGAGGCCGGCGTCGACATCTACAACCTGACCAAGTACCTGCGCTCCAACCAGAACACCTGCCAGAACCAGCGCCCGATCGTGCGTCCGGGTGACAGCGTGGCGCGGGGCGACATCCTGGCCGACGGCCCGTCCGTGGACATGGGCGACCTGGCCCTGGGCCAGAACATGCGCATCGCCTTCATGCCGTGGAACGGCTACAACTTCGAGGACTCCATCCTGCTCTCCGAGCGGGCCGTCCAGGAAGACCGTTTCACCACCATCCACATCCAGGAACTGACCTGCGTCTCCCGCGACACCAAGCTGGGCGCCGAGGAGATCACCTCGGACATCCCCAACGTCGGTGAGTCGGCGCTGGCCAAGCTGGACGAGGCGGGCGTGGTCTACATCGGCGCCGAGGTCGGCCCGGGCGACATCCTGGTGGGCAAGGTCACGCCCAAGGGCGAGACCCAGCTGACCCCCGAGGAGAAGCTGCTGCGCGCCATCTTCGGCGAGAAGGCCTCCGACGTGAAGGACACCTCGCTGCGGGCCCCCACCGGCATGAAGGGCACCGTCATCGACGTCCAGGTGTTCACCCGCGACGGCGTCGAGAAGGACTCCCGGGCGCTGTCCATCGAGCAGATGCAGCTCGACGAGGTGCGCAAGGATCTCCAGGAGACCTACCGCATCGCCGAGGATGCCACCTTCGAGCGCCTGCAGCGGACCCTGTCCGGCCAGGCGGTCAACGGCGGGCCCAAGCTCAAGAAGGGCGACGTGCTCACTGACGAGTACCTCGAGGAGCTGCCGCGTCAGCAGTGGTTCAAGCTGCGCCTGCAGGACGAGGCCCTCAACGAGCTGCTGGCCCAGGCCGACGAGCAGCTGGAGCAACGTCGCCGCGAGATGGACGAGCGCTTCGAGGACAAGAAGCGCAAGCTCACCCAGGGCGACGACCTGGCGCCGGGCGTGCTGAAGATCGTCAAGGTCTACCTGGCCATCAAGCGCCGCCTGCAGCCGGGCGACAAGATGGCCGGTCGCCACGGTAACAAGGGCGTGATCTCGGCGATCATGCCGATCGAGGACATGCCGTTCGACGACAACGGCGAGCCGATCGACGTGGTCCTGAACCCGCTGGGCGTGCCGTCGCGGATGAACGTCGGCCAGATCCTCGAGACTCACCTGGGCATGGCCGCCCGCGGCCTCGGGGTGAAGATCGAGCACATGCTGCGCGACGCCCGCGAGCAGCAGGTCGCCCAGATCCGCGAGTTCCTGGGGCAGGTCTACAACACCGCCTCCAGCACCCGGGTCGAAGACCTGGACTCGCTGTCCGACGACGAGGTCATCGCCCTGGCGAAGAACCTCAAGGCGGGCGTGCCCATGGCCACGCCGGTCTTCGACGGCGCCCGGGAGCACGAGATCAAGCACCTGCTGACCCTGGCCGACCTGCCGGATTCCGGCCAGATGACGCTCTACGACGGCCGTACCGGCGACGCCTTCGACCGGCCGGTCACCGTGGGCTACATGTACATGCTGAAGCTCAACCACCTGGTGGATGACAAGATGCACGCGCGTTCCACCGGCTCCTACTCCCTGGTCACCCAGCAGCCGCTGGGCGGCAAGGCGCAGTTCGGTGGTCAGCGCTTCGGGGAAATGGAGGTCTGGGCCCTGGAAGCCTACGGCGCGGCCTACACCCTCCAGGAGATGCTCACCGTCAAGTCCGACGACGTGGAGGGTCGCACCAAGATGTACAAGAGCATCGTGGACGGCGATCACACCATGCAGGCGGGCATGCCGGAATCCTTCAACGTGCTGGTGAAGGAGATCCGTTCGCTGGGCATCGATATCGAACTGGAGAGCTGAGGCTGCCGCTACGGCGCTTCACAGAATGACGGTCCGCGGGGGCCAGCGCGCCCCCGCCCATGACAACTCCGCAGCGGAGCCGACCCATGAAAGATTTGGTGAAAGTCCTCAAATCGCAGTCTCAGTCCGACGAGTTCGACGCGATCAAGATTACCCTGGCGTCGCCGGACATGATTCGTTCCTGGTCCTTCGGCGAGGTCAAGAAGCCCGAGACCATCAACTACCGGACCTTCAAGCCGGAGCGCGACGGCCTGTTCTGCGCCAAGATCTTCGGCCCGGTGAAGGACTACGAGTGCCTGTGCGGCAAGTACAAGCGCATGAAGCACCGCGGCATCATCTGCGAGAAGTGCGGCGTGGAGGTCACCAAGGCCGCCGTGCGCCGCGAGCGGATGGGCCACATCGAGCTGGCCAGCCCGGTCGCCCACATCTGGTTTTTGAAGTCGCTGCCGTCACGCATCGGCATGTTCCTGGACATGACCCTGCGCGACATCGAGCGGGTGCTGTACTTCGAGAGCTTCATGGTCGTCGACCCGGGCATGACCACCCTCGAGCGCGGCCAGCTGCTCAACGACGAGCAGTACTTCGAGGCCCTCGAGGAGTTCGGTGACGACTTCGACGCCCGCATGGGCGCCGAGGCCGTCCAGGCCATGCTCAAGGACATCGATCTCGAGGAGGAGATCGAGCGTCTGCGCGAGGAGATCCCGCAGACCAACTCCGAGACCAAGATCAAGAAGCTGTCCAAGCGCCTCAAGCTGCTGGAGGCCTTCCAGGGCTCCGGCAACGATCCGGCGTGGATGGTCATGGAAGTGCTGCCGGTGCTGCCGCCGGACCTGCGTCCGCTGGTGCCGCTGGACGGCGGCCGCTTCGCGACCTCCGACCTGAACGACCTGTACCGCCGGGTGATCAACCGCAACAACCGCCTGAAGCGGTTGCTGGATCTCAACGCGCCGGACATCATCGTGCGCAACGAGAAGCGCATGCTGCAGGAGGCGGTCGACGCCCTGCTCGACAACGGCCGTCGCGGCCGGGCCATCACCGGCTCGAACAAGCGGCCGCTGAAGTCGCTGGCCGACATGATCAAGGGCAAGCAGGGTCGCTTCCGTCAGAACCTGCTGGGCAAGCGCGTCGATTACTCCGGCCGCTCGGTGATCACCGTCGGCCCGACCCTGCGCCTGCACCAGTGCGGCCTGCCCAAGAAGATGGCGCTCGAGCTGTTCAAGCCGTTCATCTACGCCAAGCTGCAGGCCAGCGGCCAGGCCTCGACCATCAAGGCCGCCAAGAAGATGGTCGAGCGCGAGCTGCCCGAGGTGTGGGACATCCTCGCCGATGTCATCCGCGAGCACCCGGTGCTGCTCAACCGCGCCCCGACCCTGCACCGCCTGGGCATCCAGGCCTTCGAGCCGCTGCTGATCGAGGGCAAGGCCATCCAGCTGCACCCGCTGGTGTGTGCCGCCTACAACGCCGACTTCGACGGCGACCAGATGGCCGTGCACGTGCCGCTGACCCTGGAGGCCCAGCTCGAGGCCCGGGCGCTGATGATGGCCACCAACAACGTGCTGTCGCCGGCCAACGGCGAGCCGATCATCGTGCCGTCCCAGGACGTGGTGCTGGGTCTGTACTACATGACCCGCGAGAAGATCAACGACAAGGGCGAGGGCATGGTGTTCGCCGACCTCAACGAGGTCGAGCGCGCCTTCGGCACCCAGAGCGTGGCCCTGCACGCCCGCGTCAAGGTGCGCCTCGACGAGGTGGCGATCGACGAGGAGACCGGCGAGAAGACCCATAGCCGCAAGCTCTACGACACCACCGTCGGCCGTGCCCTGCTGTTCCGCATCCTGCCCGAGGGCGTGCCCTTCGAGCTGATCGACCAGCCGATGAAGAAGAAGGCCATCTCGGCGCTGATCAACGAGGTCTATCGTCGCGCCGGCCTCAAGCCCGCGGTGATCTTCGCCGACCAGCTGATGTACACCGGCTTCCGCATGGCCACCTGGTCCGGCGCCTCGATCGGCGTCAACGACTTCGTCATCCCGGACGCCAAGGCCGAGATCGTCGAGGGCGCCGAGGAAGAGGTCAAGGAGATCGAGGACCAGTTCTCCTCGGGCCTGGTGACCGCGGGCGAGAAGTACAACAAGGTCATCGACATCTGGGCGCGCGCCAACGACCAGGTCGCCAAGGCGATGATGACCGGTATCTCCAAGGAGAGCGTGGTCGACCGCGAGGGCAACACGGTCGAGCAGGACTCCTTCAACAGCGTCTTCATCATGGCCGACTCCGGCGCCCGGGGCAGCGCGGCGCAGATCCGTCAGCTGGCCGGCATGCGCGGCCTGATGGCCAAGCCGGACGGCTCGATCATCGAGACGCCGATCGTCGCCAACTTCCGTGAGGGCCTGAACGTCCTCCAGTACTTCATCTCGACCCACGGCGCGCGTAAGGGCCTGGCGGACACCGCACTGAAGACCGCCAACTCCGGTTACCTGACCCGCCGCCTGGTCGACGTCGCCCAGGACATGGTGGTCACCGAGGCCGATTGCGGCACCGAGAACGGCCTGACCCTGCACCCGGTCATCGAGGGCGGCGACATCATCGTCTCCCTGGCGCAGCGCGTGCTCGGCCGGGTGGTGGCCCAGGACGTGGTCGACCCCGAGAGCGAGGAAGTGCTGATCCCCCGCGGCACCCTGCTCGACGAGGCCTGGTGCGCCGAGCTCGACACCATGGGCGTCGACGAGATCGTGGTGCGCTCGACCATCAGCTGCGAGACCAGCCACGGCGTCTGCTCGTCCTGCTATGGCCGCGACCTGGCGCGTGGTCACCAGGTCAACGTCGGCGAGTCGGTGGGCGTCATCGCCGCCCAGTCGATCGGCGAGCCGGGCACCCAGCTGACCATGCGGACCTTCCACATCGGCGGCGCGGCCTCCCGGGCCTCCGCGGTGGACAGCGTCCAGGTCAAGCACGGCGGCAAGGTGCGCCTGCACAACATCAAGCACGTCGAGCGCGGCGACGGCAAGCTGGTGGTGGTCTCCCGCTCCAGCGCCCTGGCCGTCGCCGACGAGCACGGCCGCGAGCGCGAGTACTACAAGCTGCCCTACGGTGCCGAGCTGTCCGTCAAGGACGGCGACGCGGTGGACGCCGGCCAGACCGTGGCCAAGTGGGATCCGCACACCCACCCGATCATCGCCGAGGCCGAGGGCCAGGTGCAGTACGCCGACATGGACGAGGGCGTCACCATCCACCGCAGCGTGGACGAGATGACCGGCCTGTCCTCCATCGAGGTCATCGAGTCGGCGGCCCGGCCCATGGCCGGCCGCGACAAGCGCCCGATGATCCTGCTGGCCGACGCGGCCGGCAAGCCGGTGACCGTGTCCGGCTCCGACACCCCGGTGCAGTACCTGCTGCCCGGCAAGGCCATCGTCACCGTCGACAACGGGGCCAGCATCGGCGTCGGCGAGGTCGTGGCGCGGATCCCGGTGGAGGCCACCGGCAACAAGGACATCACCGGCGGTCTGCCGCGGGTCGCGGACCTCTTCGAGGCCCGCAAGCCCAAGGAGCCGGCGATCCTGGCCGAGGTCAGCGGCACCATCAGCTTCGGCAAGGAGACCAAGGGCAAGCGTCGCCTGACGATCACCCCGGAGGACGGCGATCCGGTCGAGATGCTGATCCCGAAGTGGCGGCAGATCGCGGTGTTCGAGGGCGAGACCGTCGAGAAGGGCGAGGTGATCTCCGACGGCCCGAGCAACCCGCACGACATCCTGCGCCTGCTGGGCATCGCCGAGCTGGCCAAGTACATCGTCGCCGAGGTGCAGGACGTCTACCGGCTGCAGGGCGTGGGCATCAACGACAAGCACATCGAAGTGATCGTGCGTCAGATGCTGCGCAAGGTGGAGATCACCGATGCCGGCGACTCCGAGTTCATCCCCGGCGATCAGGTCGAGCTGGTGCGGGTGCTCGAGGAGAACGCCCGCCTGGCCAACGAGGACAAGTTCCCGGCCAAGTACCAGCGCCTGCTGCTGGGCATCACCAAGGCCAGCCTGGCCACCGAGTCGTTCATCTCCGCGGCCTCCTTCCAGGAGACCACACGGGTGCTGACCGAGGCGGCGGTCACCGGCAAGCGCGACTACCTGCGCGGCCTGAAGGAGAACGTGGTGGTGGGACGCCTGATCCCGGCCGGTACCGGCCTGACCCATCACGCCGAGCGTCGCCGCAAGCGCGAGGACGCCGACCGGCTGCTCCAGCCGTCGGCCCAGGAGGTCGAGCAGGAGCTGGGCGCCCAGCTCACCGCGCTGGACTCGGACGACGACGAGATCTGACGCCAACGTCGGCCAACCGGCGCCCTCCGGGGCGCCGTGCTTGACGGTCGGCGGCGTCAGCCATTAGAATGCGCAGCCTTTAACAGTGGGGCGGGTGCGCCCGCGCCACTGGGAAAGGAACGCAAGACAGGAGGCGAACGGCTACTCGCCTCCGCACAAGGCAACCCATTTTCGGAGCGATAAATGGCAACGATCAATCAGCTCGTGCGCAAGCCGCGCAAGCGCCAGGCCGCCAAGAGCGACGTGCCGGCGCTGCAGGCCTGCCCGCAGAAGCGCGGCGTCTGCACCCGCGTCTACACCACCACCCCGAAGAAGCCGAACTCGGCCCTGCGGAAGGTCTGCCGTGTGCGCCTGACCAACGGCTACGAGGTGTCTTCCTACATCGGCGGTGAAGGCCACAACCTCCAGGAGCACTCCGTGGTCCTGATCCGCGGCGGCCGGGTGAAGGACCTTCCGGGTGTCCGCTACCACACCGTTCGCGGCGCCCTGGACACCTCCGGCGTCCAGAACCGTAAGCAGGGTCGTTCCAAGTACGGTACCAAGCGCCCGAAGGCCTAAGCGCCCGCGCAGTACCGGCGACGATCGCCACAGAACATCGACATTGACACGGTCTGATAAGAGTAAGGTCGAGCCGCCTCGGGCGCGTCTCGGTTTTACCTGAAGGACCCTTCGGAAGAGGGCTTATCATGCCTAGAAGAAGAGTTGCGGCCAAGCGCGAGATTCTCCCGGATCCCAAGTTCGGATCCGAGCGCCTGGCGAAGTTCATGAACCACCTGATGATCAGCGGCAAGAAGTCCGTAGCCGAGCGCATTGTCTATGGTGCGCTGGACAGGGTTGCCGAGCGTTCCAAGGAAGAGCCGCTGGAGATCTTCGACAAGGCGCTGGAAGCCATCCAGCCCATGGTCGAGGTCAAGTCCCGCCGCGTCGGCGGTGCGACCTATCAGGTGCCGGTCGAGGTGCGTCCGTCCCGCCGTCAGGCGCTCGCCATGCGCTGGCTGGTCGACGCCGCTCGTCGTCGCGGTGAGAAGACCATGGTGCAGCGTCTGTCTGGTGAGATGCTGGATGCCGCCGAAGGCAAGGGTTCGGCCGTCAAGAAGCGTGAAGACGTGCATCGCATGGCAGAGGCCAACAAGGCCTTCTCTCACTACCGCTTCTAACCCGAATCGCCAACCAACGGGAGTTACATCGTGGCTCGCAAGACTCCGCTCAAGCGTTACCGCAATATCGGTATCGTGGCCCACGTCGACGCCGGTAAGACAACCACTACCGAGCGTATCCTGTTCTATACCGGCCTCTCCCACAAGGTCGGCGAGGTCCATGAGGGCGCCGCCACCATGGACTGGATGCAGCAGGAGCAGGAGCGTGGCATCACGATCACCTCCGCGGCGACCACCTGCTTCTGGCAGGGCATGAACAAGCAGTTCGATGAGCACCGCATCAACATCATCGACACCCCGGGGCACGTCGACTTCACCATCGAGGTGGAGCGTTCCCTGCGGGTGCTCGACGGTGCCGTCGTGGTGCTCTGCGGCAGCTCCGGCGTGCAGCCCCAGACCGAGACCGTCTGGCGCCAGGCCAACAAGTACGAAGTGCCGCGCATGGTGTTCGTCAACAAGATGGACCGCGCCGGCGCCGACTACTTCATGGTCCTCGACCAGCTCAAGGACAAGCTGGGCGCCAACGTGGTGCCGATCCAGATCAACTGGGGCGCCGAGGACGAGTTCAAGGGTGTCATCGATCTCATTCGGATGAAGGCCATCCAGTGGGACGAGGACAACTTCGGGATGAACTACGACCTGGTCGACATCCCCGCCGATCTCCAGGCCAAGGCCGAGGAGTATCGCGAGCACATGGTCGAGTCCGCCGCCGAGGCCTCCGAAGAGCTGATGGACAAGTACCTCGAGGAAGGGGACCTGTCCGAGGAGGAGATCAAGGCCGGTCTGCGTCGCCGCACCCTCGACAACGAGATCGTGCTGGTCACCTGTGGCTCCGCGTTCAAAAACAAGGGCGTCCAGGCCGTGCTCGATGGCGTCATCGAGTACATGCCGTCACCCACCGAGGTCAAGGCCATCGAGGGTGAGCTGGACGACAAGGACGGCACCATCGCCACCCGCGAGGCGGATGACAAGGCGCCCTTCGCTGCCCTGGCGTTCAAGATCGCCACCGACCCCTTCGTCGGCACCCTGACCTTCATCCGCGTCTACTCCGGCGTGCTGAAGTCCGGTGACAGCGTCTACAACTCCGTCAAGCAGAAGAAGGAGCGCGTCGGCCGTATCGTCCAGATGCACTCCAACTCCCGCGAGGAGATCAAGGAAGTGCTGGCCGGCGACATCGCCGCCTGTATCGGCCTGAAGGACGTCACCACCGGCGACACCCTGTGCGACCTGACCGACAAGATCGTGCTGGAGCGCATGGAGTTCCCGGACCCGGTGATCTCCGTGGCCGTGGAGCCGAAGTCCAAGGCCGACCAGGAGAAGATGGGCGTGGCCCTCGGCAAGCTGGCCCAGGAGGATCCGTCCTTCCAGGTCAAGACCGACGAGGAGACCGGCCAGACCATCATCTCCGGCATGGGCGAGCTGCACCTGGACATCATCGTCGACCGCCTGCGTCGCGAGTTCAAGGTCGAGGCCAACATCGGCAAGCCCCAGGTCGCCTACCGCGAGACCATCCGCAAGAGCGTCGAGCAGGAAGGCAAGTTCGTCCGCCAGTCCGGTGGTCGCGGCCAGTACGGCCACGTCGTCATGCGCATCGAACCGCTGACGGCCGAAGACAAGGGCGAAGATGAAGACATGCACTTCAAATTCGCGTCCGAAATCGTCGGCGGCGTGGTTCCCAAGGAATACGTGCCGGCCGTCGAGAAGGGGGCCTATGAGCAGCTCCAGAACGGTGTCATCGCGGGCTACCCGATGATTGACGTCAAGGTTACGCTGTTCGACGGTTCCTACCATGACGTGGACTCGAACGAGACCGCGTTCAAGGTCGCCTCTTCCATGGCGATCAAGGAAGGCGCACCCAAGGCCAAGGCCGTGTTGCTCGAGCCGGTGATGAAGGTCGAGGTCGTGACTCCCGAGGAGTTCATGGGGGATGTCATGGGCGACCTGAACCGCCGTCGCGGTCTGGTCCAGGGCATGGACGACTCGCCCGCGGGCAAGGTCATCCGCGCCACCGTTCCGCTGGCTGAGATGTTCGGTTACGCGACCGATCTGCGCTCTCAGACCCAGGGCCGCGCAAGCTACACCATGGAGTTTGCGGATTACGAAGAGGCGCCGTCCAGCGTCGTTGAAGCCGTCATCAACCAGAACGGTTAACCGTTAGCTAACGTAAAGAGGTCATAGCAGTGGCTAAGGAAAAATTCGAACGTTCCAAAACGCACGTCAACGTCGGTACCATCGGTCACGTCGACCACGGTAAGACCACGCTGACTGCAGCCCTCACTCGCGTGTCCGCGGAAGTCTTCGGTGGCGACGCCCGTGCGTTCGACTCCATCGACAACGCCCCGGAAGAGCGTGAGCGCGGCATCACCATCGCCACCGCTCACGTCGAGTACCAGTCCGAGGAGCGTCACTACGCTCACGTCGACTGCCCGGGTCACGCCGACTACGTCAAGAACATGATCACCGGTGCGGCCCAGATGGACGGTGCCATCCTGGTCTGCTCCGCCGCCGACGGCCCCATGCCGCAGACTCGGGAGCACATCCTGCTGTCTCGCCAGGTCGGCGTGCCGTACATCGTCGTGTTCCTGAACAAGGCCGACATGGTCGACGACGAGGAGCTGCTCGAGCTGGTCGAGATGGAAGTCCGCGAACTCCTGAACGAGTACGACTTCCCGGGCGACGACTGCCCGATCATCACCGGTTCCGCCCTGATGGCCCTGGAAGGCAAGGACGACAACGGCATGGGCACCACCGCCGTTGCCAACCTGATCAAGGCCCTGGACGCCTACATCCCGGAGCCGGAGCGTGCCATCGATCAGCCGTTCCTGATGCCGATCGAGGACGTGTTCTCCATCTCCGGTCGCGGTACCGTGGTCACCGGTCGTGTCGAGCGCGGCATCATCAAGGCCGGCGAGGAAGTCGAGATCGTCGGCATCAAGGACACCACCAAGACCACCGTCACCGGTGTCGAGATGTTCCGCAAGCTGCTCGACGAAGGTCGTGCCGGCGAGAACATCGGCGCCCTGCTGCGCGGCACCAAGCGTGACGACGTCGAGCGTGGCCAGGTCCTGGCCAAGCCGGGCACCATCACCCCGCACACCAAGTTCGAGGCCGAGGTGTACGTGCTGTCCAAGGACGAGGGTGGTCGTCACACTCCGTTCTTCAAGGGCTATCGTCCGCAGTTCTACTTCCGGACCACCGACATCACCGGTACCTGCGAGCTGCCGGAAGGCGTCGAGATGGTCATGCCGGGCGACAACGTCAAGATGGTCGTCAGCCTGATCGCCCCGGTCGCCATGGACGACGGTCTGCGCTTCGCCGTTCGCGAAGGCGGTCGTACCGTCGGCGCCGGCGTCGTGGCCAAGATCATCGATTGAGCATCGCGCTGATCGACTGATCGAAGGGGGCTCCTCGCGGAGCCCCCTTTCTGCGCACCGTCGCGAGGGGTTTGACTCTCGTCGGCGGCGCGCCTATAATGCGCATCCTTTGAATGCGTGGGTTGACGGCTCGCGCCGTCAAGATCCATTGGAGTTTAGGGCAAATGCAGAACCAGAAGATTCGCATTCGGTTGAAGGCCTTCGACCACCGCCTGATCGACCAGTCCGCTGCGGAGATCGTGGATACCGCCAAGCGTACCGGCGCCCAGGTGCGGGGTCCGATCCCTCTGCCGACCAATCGCGAGCGCTACACCGTGCTGGTTTCCCCGCACGTCAACAAGGACGCTCGTGATCAGTACGAGATTCGTACGCACAAGCGGGTGCTCGATATCGTCGAGCCCACCGAGAAGACCGTTGATGCCCTGATGAAGCTCGACCTCGCCGCCGGCGTGGACGTGCAGATCAAGCTCGACTGATACCACACTAGACACTCGCGGCCCAGCGTTCGCCCGCTCCAGAGGAAGGTGTCCAGCAGCCGCCGCGCCGGGATGGCGCCACACAACGTGCTAGTGGAATGCTCTGGAAAGGGCAGCCATAGCGGGTGATAGCCCCGTACACTATAGGAGACGTAGTAATGACTATCGGTTTGGTCGGTAAGAAGGCCGGGATGACCCGCGTCTTTACCGAAGACGGCGCCTCCGTGCCCGTGACCGTGATCGAGGTTGAGCCCAACCGCGTCACTCGCGTGAAGTCCGTCGAGTCCGACGGCTACGCCGCGGTTCAGGTGACCACCGGTTCCCGCAAGGCCAAGCACCTCTCCAAGGCCGAAGCCGGTCAATTCGCCAAGGCCGGTATCGAGGCCGGTCGTTCGCTGATGGAGTTCCGCCTGGACGAAGGCGTCGAGGCTCCGGAAGTGGGCGGCGAACTCACCGTATCCCTCTTCGAAGCTGGTCAGCGCATCGACGTGACCGGTACCTCCAAGGGCAAGGGTTTCCAGGGCGCCGTGAAGCGCTGGAACTTCCGCACCCAGGACAACAGCCACGGTAACTCCCTGGCCCACCGCGCGCCGGGTTCCATCGGCATGTGCCAGACGCCGGGCCGCGTGTTCAAGGGCAAGAAGATGGCCGGTCAGCTCGGCAACGAGCGTTGCACCGTCCAGAGCCTGGAAGTCGTCCGTGTCGACGCCGAGCGCAACCTGCTGCTGGTCAAGGGTGCCGTGCCCGGTGCCACCGGCAGTGATGTCATCGTGCGCAGCGCCGTCAAAGCAGGCTGAAGGGGAATTTACCGATGAATCTGAATCTTGCAGGTGCTGGCGGCACCGTCGAAGTCGCCGACGCTACCTTTGGCAAAGAATTCAACGAAGCGCTCGTGCACCAGGTCGTCAC
The DNA here is from genome assembly GCF_031451675.1 of Halomonas koreensis. Classification (NCBI taxonomy): domain Bacteria; kingdom Pseudomonadati; phylum Pseudomonadota; class Gammaproteobacteria; order Oceanospirillales; family Halomonadaceae; genus Halomonas; species Halomonas koreensis. Next base: position 20,828 of record NZ_JARWAK010000012.1, read on the forward strand.
CGCCTATCTGGCCGGTGGTCGCCAGGGCACCCGCGCCCAGAAGAACCGTTCCGACGTGCGGGGCGGCGGCAAGAAGCCGTGGCGCCAGAAGGGCACCGGTCGTGCCCGCGCCGGCACCATCCGCTCGCCGATCTGGCGTGCCGGCGGCGTGACCTTCGCGGCCAGCCCGCAGGACCACGCCCAGAAGGTCAACCGCAAGATGTACCGGGCGGCCATGCGCTCCATCCTCTCCGAGCTGGTGCGTCAGGAGCGTCTGGTGGCCGTGGATGCCTTCGCCGTCGAGACCCCCAAGACCAAGCAGCTGGTCGCCAAGCTCGATGAGCTGGGTCTGGAGAAGGTGCTGATCGTCACCGAAGAGGTCGACGAGAACCTGTACCTCGCCGCCCGCAACATCCCCAACGTGGATGTCGTGGACGTGGCCGCCGCCGATCCGGTGAGCCTGGTCGCCTTCGACAAGGTGCTGGCCACCGTCTCCGCCCTGCGCAAATTCGAGGAGAAGCTGGCATGAACCAGGAACGTGTATTCAAGGTGCTGCTGGGTCCGCACGTGACCGAGAAGGCCGCCATGGCCGCCGAGCGCAACCAGTACGTGTTCAAGGTGGCGAGCGACGCAACCAAGCCCGAGATCAAGGTCGCCGTTCAGGAGCTGTTCGGCAAGAAGGTCGATCGCGTTCAGGTGCTGAACGTGAAGGGCAAGACCAAGCGCACCGCGCATGGCACCGGTCAGCGCAAGGGCTATCGCAAGGCGTACGTCACCCTGGCCGCCGGCGAGACGCTTGAAGACTTCTCTGGCGCCGAATAAGGGCAGGAGCACGGATCATGGCAATCGTCAAGACTAAACCTACTTCCGCCGGTCGTCGCCACGTCATCAAGATCGTCGGCGAGGAACTGTACAAGGGCCGCGCCTACGCGCCGCTGCTCGAGAAGCAGTCCAAGTCCGGTGGCCGCAACAACAAGGGTCGCATCACCACCCGCCACGTCGGCGGTGGTCATCGCAACCACTACCGGATCATCGACTTCAAGCGCACCAAGGATGGCGTTCCCGCCGTCGTCGAGCGCCTGGAGCATGACCCGAACCGCAGCGCTCACATCGCGCTGCTGAAGTACCTGGACGGCGAGCGCCGCTACATCATCGCCCCGCGCGGTGTGAAGGCCGGCGACCGTCTCGAGTCCGGCGTGAACGCAGCGATCAAGAAGGGCAATGCCCTGCCGCTGCGCAACATCCCGCTGGGTTCCACCGTGCACTGCATCGAGCTCAAGCCCGGCAAGGGCGCCCAGCTCGCACGCAGCGCCGGCACCAGCGCCCAGTTGGTCGCCCGCGAAGGCAACTACGCCACCCTGCGTCTGCGCTCCGGCGAGATGCGCAAGGTGCTGGCCGAGTGCCGCGCGACCCTGGGTGAGGTGAGCAACTCCGAGCACAGCCTGCGTCAGCTTGGCAAGGCCGGTGCGAAGCGCTGGAGAGGCGTGCGCCCGACGGTTCGCGGCGTGGCCATGAACCCGGTGGATCACCCGCACGGTGGTGGTGAAGGCCGCACCAGCGGTGGTCGTCACCCGGTGTCTCCGTGGGGTATGCCCACCAAGGGCCACAAGACCCGCAAGAACAAGCGCACCGACAAGCTGATCGTCCGTCGCCGCAAGGCCCGGAAGTAAGATCCCAAGCCAAGACATCAAGAGGTAACGGCTGTGCCACGTTCACTGAAGAAAGGTCCCTTTATCGACCTTCATCTGCTGAAGAAGGTTGAGACTGCAGTGGAGAAGAACGACCGCAAACCGATCAAGACCTGGTCGCGTCGTTCCATGATCCTGCCCAACATGGTCGGGCTCACCATTGCAGTCCATAACGGTCGCCAGCACGTCCCGGTGCACGTCTCCGAGGAAATGGTTGGCCACAAGCTGGGCGAATTCGCTGCCACCCGCACCTATCGCGGTCATGCGGCGGACAAGAAAGCCAAACGGTAAGCCGAGAGAGGATTAGAGATGGAAGTCACAGCAAAGCTGCGTGGCGCTCGTTTATCCGCCCAGAAGGCCCGTTTGGTGGCTGACCAGGTGCGCGGTAAGCCGGTCGCCGATGCACTCGACCTGCTGACCTTCTCCCCGAAGAAGGCCTCCAAGCTGGTCAAGAAGGTGCTCCAGTCCGCCATCGCAAACGCGGAAGAAAACAACGGCATGGATATCGACGAGCTGCGTGTCTCGACCATCTGCGTCGATGAGGGCATGACGCTCAAGCGCATCCGTCCGCGCGCCAAGGGCCGTGCGGATCGCATTCTGAAGCGCACCTGCCACATCACCGTCAAGGTAGCCGAGAAGTAGGAGTCGACCAGATGGGTCAGAAAGTCAATCCGACAGGCATCCGCCTGGGTATCGTCAAGGACCACGGCTCGGTCTGGTATGCCGAGCGCGGCGCCTATGCCGACAAGCTGAACAACGACCTCGAGGTGCGTCGCTTCCTGGAAGAGCGTCTGAAGAACGCCTCCGTGAGCAAGATCACCATCGAGCGTCCGGCCAACAACGCCCGAATCACCATTCACACCGCCCGTCCGGGCATCGTGATCGGCAAGAAGGGCGAGGACGTCGACAAGCTGCGTCGCGACGTCACTCAGATGATGGGCGTGCCGGTGCACGTCAACATCGAGGAAGTGCGCAAGCCGGAGCTGGACGCCCAGCTCGTCGCGCAGAACATCGCCGGCCAGCTCGAGCGCCGCGTGATGTTCCGTCGCGCCATGAAGCGCGCCGTCCAGAACGCCATGCGCCTGGGCGCCGGCGGTATCAAGGTGCAGCTCTCCGGTCGCCTCGGCGGCGCCGAGATCGCCCGTACCGAGTGGTACCGCGAGGGTCGCGTTCCGCTGCACACCCTGCGTGCGGACATCGACTACGCCACCTACGAGGCCAAGACCACCTACGGCATCATCGGTGTCAAGGTCTGGGTCTTCAAGGGTGAAATCCTCGGGGGCATCGAGGAGGTCCGCGCCAAGGCCAAGCAGTCGCAAGGTGCGCCCTCCAAGAAGAAAGGTTCCAGGTAAGGGGAGAGCGAGTCGATGTTACAACCCAAGCGTTTGAAGTTCCGCAAGGTGCAGAAGGGCCGCAATCGTGGCCTGGCGCATCGCGGCAGCAAGGTGAGCTTCGGCGAGTATGGCCTCAAGGCCACCGGCCGTGGCCGCGTCACCGCCCGCCAGATCGAGGCCGGCCGTCGTGCCATCACCCGTCACGTCAAGCGTGGCGGCAAGATCTGGATCCGCGTCTTCCCGGACAAGCCGATCTCCAAGAAGCCGCTGGAAGTCCGGATGGGTAAGGGTAAGGGCTCCGTCGAGTACTGGGTCGCGCAGATCCAGCCCGGCCGCGTCCTCTACGAGATCGAAGGCGTTTCCGAGGAGCTGGCTCGCGAGGCATTCGCCCTGGCTGCCCAGAAGTTCCCGGTCTCCACCACCTTTGTGAAACGGACGGTGATGTGATGAAAGCCCAGGAAATTCGTGAACAGTCCGCCGAGCAGCTCCAGGAGCAGCTCTTCGAACTCCTCCGTGAGCAGTTCAACCTGCGCATGCAGAAGGCCACCGGTCAGCTCAGCCAGACGCATCTGCTCAAGCAGGTTCGTCGGGATATCGCCCGCGTGAAGACTGTGCTCAACGAGAAGGCAGGTGTCTGAGATGGCCGAAGAAAAGAAAGCCCGTACGCTCACCGGCAAGGTGGTGAGCGACAAGATGGACAAGTCCATCGTCGTGATGATCGAGCGTCGTGAGCGCCACCCGATCTACGGCAAGTACGTAAAGCGCTCCACCAAGCTGCACGCCCATGACGAGGCGAACCAGGCCCGGATCGGCGACACGGTCTCCATCGAGGAATGCCGTCCGCTGTCCAAGAAGAAGGCCTGGTCCCTGGTCGACGTCGTCGAACAGGCCAAGGGTTGACCGGCTCACGCCAGTCCAACCAGTGCAGTCAGATTAGGTTTGGAGAAAACCGATGATTCAGACTCAGACAATGCTGGATGTCGCGGACAACAGCGGGGCGCGCCGGGTGCAGTGCATCAAGGTGCTGGGCGGTTCTCACCGTCGCTACGCCCGCGTCGGCGACATCATCAAGGTCACGGTGAAGGAAGCCATCCCGCGTGGCAAGGTCAAGAAGGGCCAGGTCCTCAAGGCGGTGGTGGTTCGCACCCGCAGCGGCGTCCGTCGTAACGACGGTTCGCTGATCCGCTTCGATGGAAATGCGGCGGTTCTGTTGAACAACACCAACGACCAGCCGGTCGGTACCCGGATCTTCGGTCCGGTGACCCGTGAGCTTCGTACCGAGAAGTTCATGAAGATCATTTCCTTGGCGCCTGAAGTGCTGTAAGGAGCGAGGCGGATATGCAAAAGATCAAACGTGACGACGAAGTCGTCGTCATCGCCGGCAAGGACAAGGGCAAGCGCGGCACCGTGAAGCGCGTCCTCAAGGACGACCGCTACATCGTGTCCGGTGTGAACATGATCAAGCGTCACACCAAGCCCAACCCCATGGCGGGTAATCAGGGCGGTATCGTCGAGCGCGAGGCTCCGATTCACGCGTCCAACGTGGCCATCTTCAACCAGGAGACCGGAAAGGCGGATCGCGTCGGCTTCCAGGTTCAGGAAGACGGTACCAAGGTACGTATCTACAAGTCGACGCAAGCGCAGATCGACGCCTAACGCGAGTCGGGTAGCAAAATGGCGAACTTGAAAGAACGTTATCAGAACGAGGTGGTGGCTCAACTCCAAGAGCAGTTCAGCTACGCCAACGTGATGCAGGTGCCCCGGATCACCAAGGTGACCCTGAACATGGGCATCGGCGACGCGATCAGCGACAAGAAGCTGATCGACAACGCCATCGGCGACCTGGAGAAGCTCTCCGGTCAGAAGCCGCTGGTGACCAAGGCACGCAAGTCCATCGCGGGCTTCAAGGTGCGTGAAGGCTGGCCGATCGGGATCAAGGTGACCCTGCGCTCCGAGCGCATGTGGGACTTCCTCGATCGCCTGGTGAATATCGCGATCCCCCGCGTTCGTGACTTCCGTGGTCTCAACCCGAAGTCCTTCGACGGTCGTGGCAACTACTCCATGGGGGTGCGTGAGCAGATCATCTTCCCGGAGATCGAGTATGATAAGATCGATCGGATCCGTGGTCTGGATGTCACCATCACCACCACCGCCAACACCGATGAAGAAGGTCGTGCGCTGCTTGGCGCGCTGAACTTCCCGTTCAAGAAATAAGGGTGGGATCATGGCAAAGAAAAGCATGGTAGAGCGTGAAGCGAAGCGCGCGAAGCTGGTGGAGAAGTACTCCGCCAAGCGTGCCGAGCTCAAGGCGATCATCCAGGACGTGAACGCTTCCGACGAAGAGCGCTTCGACGCGCAGCTCAAGCTGCAGCAGCTGCCGCGTGACTCCAGCCCGGTGCGTCAGCGCAACCGCTGCCGCGTCACCGGCCGTCCGCACGGCTACTACAACAAGTTCGGCCTCGGCCGCAACAAGCTGCGTGAAGCCGCCATGCGTGGCGACGTGCCCGGACTCAAGAAGTCCAGCTGGTAACGCCACGTAGAATCATCAGGAGCGCAACGTAAATGAGCATGCAAGACACTCTGGCGGATATGTTCACCCGTATCCGCAATGCGCAGATGGCCACCAAGGAGGCGGTGTCCATGCCGTCCTCCAAGCTCAAGGTCGAGGTGGCCCGCGTGCTGAAGGAAGAGGGCTATGTCACCGACTATGCCGTCAGCGAATCGGCCAAGCCCGAGCTGACCGTGACCCTCAAGTACTTCGAAGGCAAGCCGGTCATCGAGCATCTGCAGCGGGCTTCCAAGCCGTCACTGCGCAGCTACAAGGGCAAGGACACCCTGCCCAAGGTTGCCGAGGGCCTGGGTATCGCGATCGTCACCACCTCCAAGGGTGTGATGACCGACCGCGCGGCTCGCCAGGCCGGTGTCGGTGGTGAAGTCATCTGCACCGTATTCTAGGAGTCTGGAATGTCCCGCGTAGCCAAATATCCGGTTAAACTGCCCGCCGGCGTCGAGTTCAAGCTCGACGGCGACCAGCTGTCCGTCAAGGGCGGCCAGGGCTCGCTGTCCATGACCGTGCACCCCGACGTGGTCGTCGCCGAGGAGGAGGGTCAGCTGACCTTCCAGCCGAGCGAGACCGCCAAGAGCTGGGCGATGGTCGGCACCACCCGTGCCCTGGTTCAGAACCTGGTCACCGGTGTCTCCGAGGGCTTCACCAAGACCCTCGAAATCAATGGCGTCGGTTATCGCGCCCAGGCCAAGGGCCAGACGCTGAACCTGACACTGGGCTTCTCCCACCCGGTCGACTACGAACTGCCCGAGGGTGTCACGGCGGAAACGCCGAAGAACACCACCGTCGTGCTGAAGAGCGCTGACAAGCAGAAGCTCGGCCAGGTTGCCGCGGAAATCCGCGCCTTCCGTCCGCCCGAGCCCTACAAGGGCAAGGGTATCCGGTACGGCGACGAGCATGTCCGCCGCAAAGAAGCCAAGAAGAAGTAAGGCAGGGTTATGAACGCGAAGAAAGAATCTCGTCTCCGTCGTGCCCGCCGCGCTCGCGCCAAGATCCGCGAGCTGGGCGTGTATCGCCTGTGCGTGAACCGTACCCCGCGCCACATCTACGCGCAGATCATCTCGCCGGATGGTGGCAAGGTCCTGGCCAGCGCTTCCACGCTGGACAAGGCCCTGCGCGAGGGTGCGACCGGCAACGTCGACGCCGCCACCAAGGTGGGCGAGCTGATTGCCGAACGCGCCAAGCAGGCTGGCATCACCCAGGTGGCCTTCGATCGTGCCGGTTTCAAGTACCACGGTCGTGTCAAGGCCCTGGCCGACGCCGCTCGTGAAGGCGGCCTGGAATTCTAAAGGGTTTTACGATGGCGAAGAACGAACAGCAAAGCGGCGATCTGCAGGAAAAGCTCGTGCAGGTCAACCGTGTCGCCAAGGTGGTCAAGGGTGGCCGGATCTTCGGCTTCACCGCCCTGACCGTCGTGGGCGACGGTAACGGTCGTGTCGGCTTCGGCCGCGGCAAGGCCCGCGAGGTGCCGGTGGCGATCCAGAAGGCCATGGACCAGGCGCGCCGCAACATGGTCAAGGTCAACCTCAAGGGTGGTACCCTGCAGTACCCGGTGAAGGCCCGTCACGGCGCCTCCAAGGTGTACATGCAGCCCGCCTCCGAGGGTACCGGCATCATCGCCGGCGGTGCCATGCGCTCCGTGCTGGAGCTGGCCGGCGTCCACGACGTCCTGGCCAAGTGCTATGGCTCCACCAACCCGGTGAACGTGGTGCGGGCGACCGTCAACGGTCTGGCCTCCCTGCAGTCGCCGGAAGACGTGGCCGCCAAGCGTGGCCTGCCTGTCGAAGCGATCACGGGGTGAGTACCATGGCAGCAACGATCAAGGTTACCCAGACCCGCAGCACCATCGGCGTGCTGGCCAAGCACAAGGCCACCATGAAGGGCCTCGGCCTGCGCCGCATCGGTCACACGGTCGAACTGGAAGACACCCCTGCCGTCCGCGGCATGATCCACAAGGTCAACTACCTTGTGCGTGTTGAGGGAGAGTAATCCATGAAACTCAATAGCCTGAGCCCGGCACCGGGCTCCAAGCACGCCGAGAAGCGCGTCGGTCGTGGCATCGGCTCCGGTCTGGGCAAGACCGGCGGCCGCGGCCACAAGGGCCTCAAGTCGCGCAGCGGCGGCAGCGTGAAGCCCGGCTTCGAGGGCGGTCAGATGCCCCTGCAGCGTCGGCTGCCGAAGTTCGGCTTCACCTCCGCGAAGTCGCTGGTCTCCGAAGAGGTGCGCCTGGCCGAGCTGGGTCGCGTCGAGGGCGACGAGGTCACCCTGGAGAGCCTCAAGCAGGCCAACGTGCTCAAGGACGCCACGCAGCATGCCAAGGTGATCCTTTCCGGCGAACTGAACAAGGCGGTCACCGTCCGCGGTCTCAAGGTCACCAAGGGTGCCCGGGCCGCGATCGAGGCCGCCGGCGGCAAGGTAGAGGACTAAATGGCCAAGTCAGGAAACATGCCGGCGATGGGCAGCGGTCTGGGTGAACTCTGGGCGCGTCTGCGCTTCGTGCTCCTCGCCATCGTGGTCTACCGCATCGGTGCCCACATCCCCGTTCCCGGTATCAATCCTGACCAGCTTGCTGCCTTGTTCAGGGAGCAGCAGGGCACCATCCTGGGCATGTTCAACATGTTCTCGGGCGGTGCCCTGGAACGCATGAGCATCCTCGCCCTGGGCATCATGCCCTACATCTCGGCGTCGATCATCATGCAGCTGCTGACCGCCGTCTCGCCGCAGCTCGAGCAGCTGAAGAAGGAAGGTGAGGCCGGCCGCCGCAAGATCAGCCAGTACACGCGCTACGGCACCGTGCTCCTGGCCCTGGTCCAGGCCACCGGCATGTCGGTGGGCCTGGCCAGCCAGGGTATCGCCTACACGGCCGATTTCAGCTTCTACTTCACCGCCATCGTCACCTTCGTGTGCGGGGCGGTGTTCCTGATGTGGCTCGGCGAGCAGATCACCGAGAAGGGCATCGGCAACGGCATCTCGCTGCTGATCTTCTCGGGCATCGTCGCCGGGCTGCCGGGCGCCGTGGGTCAGGCCTTCGAGCTGGCCCGCAACGAGGGAGCCTGGAACGTGCTGCCGCTGCTGGCCCTGTCCATCCTGGGCATCGCCACCGTGGCCTTCGTGGTGTTCATCGAGCGCGGCCAGCGTCGCATCACGGTGAACTATCCGCGTCGCCAGGTCGGCAACAAGATGTATGCCGGCCAGAGCAGCTACCTGCCGCTGAAGGTCAACATGGCGGGCGTGATTCCGGCGATCTTCGCCTCCAGCATCCTGCTGTTCCCGGCCTCGCTGGGTCAGTGGGTCGGCGCCGGCGACGGCATGGAGTGGCTGCAGCGGGCGTCCCAGGCCCTGGGCCCGGGCCAGCCGCTGTACATCTTGCTTTTCGCGGCGGCGGTGGTATTCTTCTGCTTCTTTTACACAGCGCTGGTCTTCAATCCCAAGGACGTCGCCGACAACCTCAAGAAGTCGGGCGCCTTCCTGCCGGGCATCCGTCCCGGTGAACAGACCGCTCGCTACGTCGACAAGGTCATGACCCGTCTGACCCTGTTCGGCGCCCTCTACATCACTGCGGTTTCCCTGATGCCCCAGTTCCTGATCGTGGCCTGGAACGTGCCGTTCTTCTTCGGCGGGACCTCGCTGCTGATCGTGGTGGTGGTCATCATGGACTTCATGGCCCAGGTGCAGTCGCACCTCATGTCGCACCAGTACGAGTCGGTGATGAAGAAGTCCAACCTGAAAGGCTACGGTAGCGGCGGCATCATGCGCTGACGGCGCCGCAGGCCGATTTGGAGAGAACGATGAAAGTTCGAGCTTCCGTGAAGAAAATGTGCCGTAACTGCAAGATCATTCGTCGCAATGGCGCCGTCCGCGTCATCTGCAGCGAGCCGCGGCACAAGCAGCGCCAGGGCTGATCCCCTGACGCCGCACTAAACCGGGTGCCGGCATGCCCCTTGCCCCGAGGCGGGTAAAGGGGTATGCTGTTGCGCCTTTTGTAGATGACCAATCGAGCAAGCCGCTCAAATTTCGGAGTAAGCTGATGGCCCGTATAGCAGGCGTCAATATCCCGGACAACAAGCATGCGGCGATCTCGCTGACCTATATCTTCGGGATTGGCCGCACTCGCGCTCAGGAAATCTGTGTCGCGGCCGGCATTGCGCCGACCACCAAGATCCAGGAGCTGTCCTCTGAGGAAGTGGACACCCTGCGTTCCGAAGTCGGTAAGTACACCGTAGAAGGCGATCTTCGTCGTGATGTGACGCTGAACATCAAGCGTCTCATGGACCTGGGTTGCTACCGTGGTCTGCGTCATCGTCGTGGTCTGCCGCTGAACGGTCAGCGGACCAAGACCAATGCGCGTACCCGCAAGGGCCCGCGTAAGCCGATTCGCAAATAACACGCACGTACTGCGTAACGACAGGAATTGACATCAACATGGCTAACCCGCGTAGCAACCGTAAGAAGGTTAAAAAGCAGGTAGTGGATGCCGTCGCGCATATCCACGCCTCTTTTAACAACACGATCATTACGATCACAGACCGCCAGGGCAACGCCCTCTCCTGGGCGACTGCCGGTGGTTCGGGTTTTCGTGGTTCTCGCAAGAGCACCCCGTTCGCTGCTCAAGTGGCAAGCGAGCGTGCAGCGACCGCTGCAGCCGAGTATGGTGTGAAAAACGTCGACGTGCTGGTCAAGGGCCCCGGTCCGGGCCGTGAATCCGCCGTGCGTGCACTGAATGCCGCCGGCTTCCGCGTGCAGAGCATCACCGACGCGACGCCCATTCCCCACAATGGCTGCCGTCCGCCGAAGAAACGCCGCGTTTAAGGAGACAGATTCATGGCTCGTTACATTGGACCGAAGTGCAAACTGTCTCGTCGTGAAGGTACCGACCTCTTCCTGAAGAGCGGTGTCACTCCCTTCGAGAAGAAGTGCAAATCCGAGCAGATCCCGGGTGTGCACGGCCAGCGCCGTCAGCGGATTTCCGACTACGGCTTGCAGCTTCGCGAGAAGCAGAAAGTGCGCCGCATGTACGGCGTGCTCGAGAAGCAGTTCCGCAACTACTACAAGGAAGCGGCCCGCCTGAAGGGCGCGACCGGCGAGCTGTTGCTGCAGCTTCTCGAATCCCGACTGGACAACGTCGTCTACCGCATGGGCTTCGGCGCCACGCGTTCCGAGGCGCGTCAGCTGGTCAGCCACAAGGCCATCGCCGTCAACGGCAAGACCGTCAACGTGGCGTCCTATCAGGTCAAGCCGGGTGACGTGGTCTCCGTTCGCGAGAAGGCCAAGAACCAGGCGCGCATCCAGAACGCCCTGAGCATCGCCGCCAACCGTGGCGATGTGGCCTGGGTCGAGACCGATGCCAAGAAGATGGAAGGCACTTTCAAGGCTCTGCCTGAACGCGGTGACCTGTCTGCCGACATCAATGAGCAACTGATCGTCGAGCTGTACTCGAAGTAATCAGCGGCCAGGCCGCGCCGCTCCCCGTCGCCGGGGAGCGGCCGTCAGAACCGAGTATCCGTTTGGCAGCCTGAAAGGTATTCATCATGCAGCGTTCAGTGACAGAGTTTCTCCGTCCTCGCGACATCAAGGTCGAAGAGATCAGCGCACATCACGCGAAGATCGTGCTCGAGCCCTTCGAGCGGGGCTTCGGCCACACTCTGGGCAATGCTCTGCGTCGCATCCTGCTCTCGTCCATGCCCGGCTGCGCCGTGGTGGAAGCCGAGATCGCCGGTGTCGACCACGAGTACAGCGCGATCGAGGGCGTCCAGGAAGATGTCATCGAAATCCTCCTGAACCTCAAGGACGTGGCGATCAAGATGCACAGCCGCGACGAGGCGGTGCTCTCGCTGAACAAGCAGGGCCCGGCCGTCGTGACCGCGGGTGACATCGCTCTCGACCACGACGTCGAGATCGTCAACCCCGAGCACGTCATCGCGCACGTCAACGAGGGCGCCGAGCTGAAGATGCAGCTCAAGATCGCCCGTGGCCGCGGCTACGAGCCGGCCGACGTCCGCAGCGAGGCCGACGACGAGTCTCGTGCCATCGGCCGCCTGCAGCTGGATGCGACCTTCAGCCCCGTGCGTCGCGTTTCCTACTCCGTCGAGGCCGCGCGTGTCGAACAGCGCACCGACCTCGATAAGCTGATCCTCAACCTGGAAACCGACGGCACCCTGGATCCGGAAGAGGCGATCCGTCGCAGCGCGACCATCCTGCAGGAGCAGCTGGCCGCCTTCGTCGACCTGGAAGCCGACAAGGAACAGGAAGTGGAGGAGGAAGAGGATCATATCGATCCGATCCTGCTGCGCCCCGTAGACGATCTCGAGTTGACCGTCCGCAGCGCCAACTGCCTGAAGGCCGAGAACATCTACTACATCGGGGACCTGATCCAGCGCACCGAGGTGGAGCTGCTGAAGACCCCGAACCTCGGCAAGAAGTCCCTGAATGAGATCAAGGACGTGTTGGCCGCCCGCGGTCTGTCCCTGGGCATGCGGCTGGAAAACTGGCCGCCGGCAAGCCTGAAGGACGACAAGGCCTCCGCGTGAGCGTCGACTCGAGTCCCAGTTTGGTAAGGAATCACAACCATGCGTCATCGTAAGAGTGGTCGTCACCTGAATCGTACCAGCTCGCACCGCCAGGCCATGTTCAAGAACATGTGCGTGTCGCTGGTCGAGCACGAAGTGATCAAGACAACCCTGCCCAAGGCCAAGGAGCTGCGTCGTCATATCGAGCCGCTGATCACCCTGGCCAAGCAGGACAGCGTCGCCAATCGTCGCCTGGCCTTCAGCCGTACCCGCTCCAAGGAAGCGGTCGGCAAGCTCTTCAACGAGCTGGGTCCGCGTTACGCCGAGCGTCCGGGCGGTTACGTCCGCGTGCTGAAGTGCGGCTACCGCACCGGCGACAACGCCCCCATGGCCTACGTCGAACTGGTCGACCGTCCGGTCGTCGAGGAAGCCGCCGAGGACTGATCCTCGCGCGCGACCTCTGGTCCGACACGAACCGGCTCCCCCCGCGGGAGCCGGTTTTTTTGTTTCAGGCACGAGGAACGAGGCTCAAGGAGCAAGGAAGATCCTGGCCTCCGTCCAGCTGCAAGCTGCTAGCGAAGCCCTTGCAGCCTGTCATCTGCGGCACAGGCTCGTATGCCCCTCGCCCCTCGCCCCTCGCCCCTCGCCCCTCGCCCCTCGCCCCTCGCGCCTTGCACCTTGCACCTCGCCCCTCACCCACTTGACCTGGCGCAACCCTTAGTCGACAAACAAACAAAAAATCGAAAATCAACCAAAGTTCTACGCTAAATCATGGAATGATGAACATCCGTGTGATTTACTCAACGTATCGGTCGGGCGGCACCCCTCCGGGACCGCTCGCCGGCCGTGTATCGCATGCAGGGTCGAGTGGCACCGAGATGTTGCGTGTGCAAATACAACCTACAAAGTGCATGACGTGAGGTTTCCATGAAGATGATGTCTCCCTCCAAGGCCGCCGTGTTCGCCTCCCTGGCCGCGCTGGTCGCCAGTTCCGCGACCCTGGCCGACACCACCCGGATTCGCTTCCACACCTTCTACGGCACCGAGATGGACGAGATAGCCGAGAAGATGCAGGACCAGGTGCGCGAAGCCAGCGACGGCGAACTGCGCATCCACTACTTCCGTGGCGGCGAGCTGGTGGACAGCGACCAGTTCGTCGATGCTGTGTCCCGCGGCTCCATCGACGTCGCCTACGGCGTCGGCAGCTACTGGCCGGGTCAGGTCGACCTGGGCAACATCGAGGCCGGCCTGCCGGGGGCCTGGACCAGCACCGAGGAGGCACGGGCCATCTTCGAGGACCAGGGGCTCAACGAGCTGCTCGAAGACGCCTACGCCGAGAAGGATGTGGTGCTGCTCGGCCATGGCTACGGCAGCAACTACGACCTGCTGACCAAGGAGCCGGTCTCCAGCCTGGAGGACCTGCAGTCGATGAAGATCCGCGCCACCGGTCAGATGGCCCGGGTGCTGCAGGCCTTCGACATCCCCACCGTCTACCTGCCCGCCCAGGAGCTCTACGTCGGGCTGTCCACCGGGGTGATCGACGGCGCCATCTACGGCGGGCCCGTGGAGTACGAGCAGCTCAAGCTCAACGAGGCCGCCGACCACTACACCTTCCTGAACATGCTCAATCCCGGCTGGACCGAGACCGCCATCGTCAACGAGTCCACCTGGGAGGGGCTGTCCGAAGAGCACCGCGACATCCTGCGCGACGCCGTGGACCAGTACGCCCGCGATATCCACGCCTGGCTCGAGGAGGGCAACCAGCGGATCATCGAGGAGGGCGAGATGTTCGAGTTCGCCTCGCTGCCCGAGGAGGATTCCCGGCGCCTGACCGAGGCGGCCCAGGTCGTCTGGCAGGAGGAGGCCGACAAGTCCGAGCGTAACGCCCGGGCCATCGAGATCCTGGTCGAGAATGCCAAGGAACAGGGGCGTCTGTAGTGAACAAGGTGAGCCGCTATCTGGTGGCCCAGGATGGCCTGTCCGACGCGGTCGGGCGGGTCGTCTCCTGGCTGACGCTGGCGCTGATCGGCGTGCTGCTGTTCGAGATCGTCTCCCGCTACTTCCTGAACTCGCCCACCATCTGGGGGCACGAGCTGTCCACCATGTTCTACGGCGCCCTGTGCATCCTGGCCGGCAGCTACACGCTGCGCCATCACGGCCATGTGCGCAGCGAGGTGATCTACGGGCTGATGCCGCCCCGCCTCAAGGCCTTCTGCGACCTGGTGGTGTACGGCCTGGCGCTGGTGGTGCTGGCGGTGTTCTTCCGCCTGGCGGTGGACTTCGCCTACGAGTCCTGGCGTACCGGGGAGTTCTCCAACATGAGCGTCTGGCAGCCGCCCCTCTATCCCATCAAGTCGACCATTCCCCTCGGGGTGGGCCTGCTGATGCTGCAGACCCTGGCGGAGCTGGTGCGCGCCCTGCTGCGGCTGTTCGGCGTCGCCTACCAGGATCCGCGCGACGACCACTGACCCGCCCCGACGGCGTCGCGCCCGCCGGGCGCGGGCCGGCGCCGCTACCCACGACATGCGAGACATGTCCCGACAAGGTTTCCCCTTATGGCTGGATTGGAGCCTCTGACGATAACCGCCATCATGTTCGCCTCCATGCTGGTGCTGATGGCCATGGGCGCGCCCCTGACCTTCGCCCTGATGATCTCGGGCATGGGCAGCGCCTACCTGATGTTCGGGCCCGGCGGGCTCGACCTGCTGCTGGCGTCGGCCTACGGCGCCATGGACAACTTCTTGCTGGTGTCCCTGCCGCTGTTCATCTTCATGGGTCTGGTGCTGGAGCGCTCCGGCATCACCGACGACCTCTTCGAGATGATCCACAAGCTGATGGGCGGGGTGCCCGGCGGCCTGGGCGTCGGCACGGTGCTGGTGTGCGCGCTGATCGCCGCCATGGCCGGGGTCTCCGGCGCGGCCACGGTCAGCCTGGGGATCATCGCCCTGCCGGCGATGCTCAAGCGCGGCTACGACAAGCGCCTGGTGACCGGCACCATCATGGCCGGCGGGGCGCTGGGCTTCCTGATCCCGCCCAGCGTGCTGATGATCATCTACGCCTTCCTGTCCCGGGACTCCGTCGGCAAGCTGTTCGCCGCGGGCCTGGTGCCGGGGCTGATGCTGGCCGGCATCTACATCCTCTATATCCTGGTGCGCTGCCGCTTCCGCCCCGAGATGGGGCCGCCCGCGCCGCCCGAGGAGCGCTACGGCCTGGTCGACCGGCTCAAGGCGCTGCGTTACATCATCGCCCCGGGCATCCTGGTGGTCACCGTGCTGGGCTGCATCATCGGCGGGATCACCTCGCCCTCGGAGGCCTCGGCCATCGGCGCCGCCGGCGCGCTGCTGATCGCCGCCCTGCGCGGCCGGGCCAACTGGAAGCTGCTGCGCTACGCGATGCTCTCCACCACCAAGATCACCGGCATGCTGCTGTGGATCGCCATCGCCGCGGTCTTCTTCAGCAAGATCTATGTGGGCCTGGGCGCCGGCATGGTGGTCAGCGACCTGATCGAGGACTATGCGCTGTCGCCCTATGCGGTGATCATCGTGATGCTGGTCAGCTACTTCCTGCTGGGCATGTTCCTCGACGACTTCGCGATCATCTTCATCACCGTGCCGCTCTACGTGCCGATCGTCAGCGAGCTAGGCTTCGACACCACCTGGTTCGCGGTGCTGTTCATCCTCAGCATGCAGTCGGCCTACCTGACGCCGCCGTTCGGCTACAACCTCTTCTACATGCGCTCGGTGGCGCCCTCGCACATCACCATCGTCGACATCTACCGTTCGGCGCTGCCCTTCGTGGTGCTGCAGGTGATCGGCCTGGGCCTGATCGTGGCCTTCCCCCAGATCGCCCTCTGGCTGCCCGGCCAGCTGTTCTAGGGTCGCCTTCGCCCTGCCGCAACGACGCCGCCGCCCCTCGGGGCGGCGGCATCGTCATGCGCGGGCGAGGCGGCGGCTAGGCCGGCTCGGCGGGATGGGCCTGGCGCTCGAGCAGCGGCTTGAGGAAGCGCCCGGTATGGGAGTCCTCCTGGCGGGCGACCTGCTCCGGGGTGCCCTCGGCGATGATCCGCCCGCCCCCGGAGCCGCCCTCCGGGCCCAGGTCGATCAGCCAGTCGGCGGTCTTGATCACGTCCAGGTTGTGCTCGATGACCACGATGGTGTTGCCGTGGTCGCGCAGCCGGTGCAGCACGGTCAGCAGCTGGCGGATGTCCTCGAAGTGCAGACCGGTGGTGGGCTCGTCGAGGATGTAGAGGGTCTTGCCGGTGTCGCGCTTGGCCAGCTCGCGGGCCAGCTTGACCCGTTGGGCCTCGCCCCCGGACAGGGTGGTGGCGCTCTGGCCCAGGCGGATGTAGGACAGCCCCACGTCCATCAGGGTCTGCAGGCGCCGGGCGATGGCCGGCACCGGGGCGAAGAACTCGAGCGCCTCCTCGACGGTCATCTCCAGCACCTCGTCGATGCCCTTGCCCTTGTACTGCACCTCCAGGGTCTCGCGGTTGTAGCGCTTGCCCTTGCAGACGTCGCAGGGCACGTAGATGTCCGGCAGGAAGTGCATCTCCACCTTGATCATGCCCTCGCCCTGGCAGGCTTCGCAGCGTCCGCCCTTGACGTTGAACGAGAAGCGCCCCGGCTTGTAGCCCCGGGAGCGCGCCTCCTGGGTGCCGGCGAACAGCTCGCGGATCGGCGTGAAGATGCCGGTGTAGGTGGCCGGATTGGAGCGCGGGGTGCGGCCGATGGGGCTCTGGTCGATGTCGATCACCTTGTCCAGGTGCTCGAGGCCCTCGATGTCGTCGTGGGCCGCCGGGCTCAGCGCGGTGGCGCGGTTGAGCTCGCGGGCGGCGATCGGCATCAGGGTCGCGTTGATCAGCGTCGACTTGCCCGAGCCGGAGACCCCGGTGACGCACACGAAGAGGCCCAGCGGCAGGGTCAGGGTGACGTCCTGGAGGTTGTTGCCCCGGGCGCCGGAGAGCACCACCTGCTTCTCCGGGTTGCCGGGGATCCGCCAGGGCGGTACCTCGATGCGCCGCTCGCCGGCCAGGTACTGGCCGGTCAGCGAGTCCGGCGTGGCCATGATCTGCGCGGGGGGGCCCTGGGCCACCACCCGGCCGCCGTGGACCCCGGCCCCGGGGCCGATGTCCAGCACGTGGTCGGCGGCGCGGATGGCGTCCTCGTCGTGTTCCACCACGATCACGGTGTTGCCCAGGTCGCGCAGGTGCTCGAGGGTCTTGAGCAGGCGGTCGTTGTCGCGCTGGTGCAGGCCGATGGAGGGCTCGTCGAGGATGTACATCACCCCCACCAGGCCGGCGCCGATCTGGCTGGCCAGGCGGATGCGCTGGGCCTCGCCGCCGGACAGGGTCTCGGCGCTGCGCTCCAGGTTGAGGTAGTCGAGCCCGACGTTGACCAGGAACTCGAGGCGCGCGCGAATCTCGTTGAGGATCTTCTCGGCGATCTCGCCCTTGCGACCGGGCAGCGTCAGGGCCCGGAAGTAGGCCAGTCCCTCGCCGATCGGCAGGTGCACCACCTCGGGCAGGGTGCGGTCGTCGATATAGACGTGCCGCGACTCCTTGCGCAGCCGCGAGCCCTGGCAGGTCGGGCAGGGCTGGACGGCGATGTGGCGGGCCAGCTCCTCGCGCACCGAGCTGGACTCGGTCTCCCGGTAGCGCCGCTGCATGTTGGGCAGCACGCCTTCGAAGGGATGCTCGCGGGTCACCTTGCGGCCGCGGTCGTTGACGTAGGCGAAGGCGATGGCGTCGTCGCCGCTGCCGTGCAGGATGATGTCGCGCTCGTGGCGGGCCAGGTCCTGCCAGGGGGTCTCCAGGGTGAAGCGGTAGTGCTCCGCCACCGCCCGCAGCTGGTTGAAGTAGTAGACGCTGCGCCGGTCCCAGCCCTTGATCACCCCCTCGGCCAGGGACAGCTCGGGATGGCTGATCAGCTTGTCCGGGTCGAAGTACTGCTGGACGCCCAGGCCGTCGCAGGTGCCGCAGGCGCCGGCGGGGTTGTTGAAGGAGAACATCCGCGGCTCGAGCTCGGCGATGGAGTAGCCGCACACCGGGCAGGCGAAGCGCGACGAGAAGGCGAGGTCCTCGGCCTCGCCGTCCATGAAGTGGATCACCGCGGTGCCGTCGGCCAGGCCCAGGGCGGTCTCGAAGGACTCCGCCAGGCGCTGGGCCAGGCCCTCGCGGACCTTGATGCGGTCCACCACCACGCTGATGTCGTGCTTACGGTTCTTGTCCAGCGGGGCGATGTCGTCGAGCTCCAGCACCTGGCCGTCGACCATGGCGCGCACGAAGCCCTGGGCGCGCAGCTCGGCCAGCAGCTGCAGGTGCTCGCCCTTGCGTCCCTTGACCACCGGGGCCAGCAGCATCAGCTTGCTGCCCTCGGGCAGGGCCAGCACCTGGTCGACCATCTGCGAGATGGTCTGCGCCTCGAGGTCCTCGCCGTGCTCGGGGCAACGCGGGGTGCCGGCCCGGGCGTAGAGCAGGCGCAAGTAGTCGTAGATCTCGGTGATGGTGCCGACGGTGGAGCGGGGGTTGTGGGAGGTGGACTTCTGCTCGATGGAGATCGCCGGCGACAGGCCCTCGATGTGGTCCACGTCGGGCTTCTCCATCATCGACAGGAACTGCCGGGCATAGGTGGACAGCGACTCCACATAGCGCCGCTGGCCCTCGGCGTAGAGGGTGTCGAAGGCCAGCGAGGACTTGCCCGAGCCCGACAGGCCGGTGACCACGATCAGCCTGTCCCGGGGCAGTTCGACGTCGATCTGCTTGAGGTTGTGGGTGCGGGCACCCCTGACCAGAATCCTGTCCATTCCCACCTCGCGGGCCGCGGCAAAAACGCGATTATACGAGCCCGGGCGCGGCCCCGGCAAAAGTCGCGCCGGGCGCGGCGTTTCCTGTGACAGCGCGAGGCGCTAGAATGTGCGGTCCACCTCGGGGCGCATGCCCCTTCCTGCGACTTCCGGAAGCGTTATGTCCAAGGCCAGATTGCTGTTAGCGTCCGAGCGGCGGGCCATCGTCGGCCTGGCGGGGCTCTACGCCACCCGCATGCTCGGGCTGTTCATGGTGTTGCCCGTGCTGGCCCTCCAGGCCGATCACCTCGCCGGCACCACGCCGCTGCTGGTGGGGCTGGCGCTGGGGATCTACGGCCTGACCCAGGCCGCCCTGCAGATCCCCTTCGGGCTGGTCTCCGATCGCATCGGCCGCAAGCCGGTGATCGCCGGCGGGCTCGCGCTGTTCCTGGCCGGCAGCGTGGTGGCGGCCCAGGCCGACAGCATCGGCGGGGTGATCCTGGGCCGCTGCCTGCAGGGCAGCGGCGCCGTGGCGGCCGCGATCATGGCGCTGCTGGCCGATCAGACACGCGAGCAGGTGCGCACCGCCGCCATGGCCACCATCGGGTTGTCGATCGGCGTGGCCTTCGCCGTGGCCATGGTGCTGGGGCCGCTGGTCTCGGCGAGCCTCGGGCTGTCCGGCGTGTTCTGGTTCACCGCCGCCCTGGCCGGCGTGGGGCTGGTCGTGCTGTGGAAGCTGGTGCCGCCGGCCCCCCGGCGGCGCGGCCATCGCGACGTCGGCCTGGATCGCGGCCAGCTCAGGGCGATCCTGGGGCGCATGGACCTGTGGCGGCTGGACGCCTCGATCTTCGGCCTGCACCTGATCCTGATGGCGATCTTCACCGCCGTGCCCTTCCGCCTGGTCGACGCGGGCATCGCCGAGGCGCGCCACGGCCTGGTCTACCTGGCGGTGATGGGGCTGTCCTTCCTGGCCATGGTGCCGCTGGTGATCGTCGCCGAGAAGCGCCGCCGGATGAAGCTGATGTGCCTCGGGGCCATCGCCGCGATCGTCGTCAGCCTGGTCGGGCTGGGTGCCACCGGGGCGGGGCTGGCGCCGCTGATGGCCTGGCTGTTCGCCTTCTTCACCGCCTTCAACCTGCTCGAAGCGACGCTGCCGTCGATGATCAGCAAGCTGGCGCCGGCCGGGGCCAAGGGCACCGCCATGGGGCTCTATTCCACCAGCCAGTTCCTCGGCGCCTTCCTCGGCGGCGTGCTGGGGGGCGCCCTGTCCCAACACCTCGGGCTGTCCGCGGTCTTCTTCGGCGCCGCCGTCCTGGGACTGGCCTGGTTCGCGCTGATGCTCGGCATGACCCCGCCCCGCCACCTGTCCAGCGAGGTGGTCCCCCTCGCCGAGGACCAGCGGGACGATGCCCTGGACACCCTGATGGCGCGCTTCGCCGCCGTGGCCGGCGTCGAGGACGTGATGGTGGTGCCGGAGGAGCGCCTGGCCTATCTCAAGGTCGACCGCGAGCGGCTCGACAGCGAGGCGCTGTCGCGGCTGACCGGCTCGCGCTGAGCCGACGGCCCGGCGTGCCGTCGTGCGCCGGGCATGCCACACTCGCCCCGGGGCGAGTCGGCGACGAGACGACGGGATCTCGCGTATAGTGGCGGGATTCCGGGCGTCGGGGCGACCCGGCGCACAACCCTACACCGTTATCCGGGCGCGCCGGGCCCGGGCGCAGGCCTTGCCAGGCTGCCCCGCCCGCCGGCCCCTCTCACGATCAAGGAGTCAACCATGGCCCGTGGCGTCAACAAGGTCATTCTCATCGGCAACCTCGGCCAGGATCCCGAGGTGCGCTTCACTCCCTCGGGCACCGCGGTGGCCAACCTCAACCTGGCGACCACCGACACCTGGACCGACCGACAGAGCGGCCAGCGCCAGGAGCGCACCGAGTGGCACCGGGTGGTGATGTTCAACAAGCTGGCCGAGATCTCCCAGCAGTACCTGCGCAAGGGCTCGCGGGTCTACGTCGAGGGCCGCCTGCAGACCCGCAAGTGGCAGGACCAGAACGGCCAGGACAAGTACACCACCGAGATCGTCGCCAACGACATGCAGATGCTCGACTCCCGCGGCGGCGGCGACATGGGCGGCGGCTTCGGCGGCCAGCAGCAGGGCGGCAACTTCGGTGGCCAGCAGCAGGGTGGCGGCTTCGGTGGCCAGCCCCAGGGCGGCGGTTTCGGCGGTCCGCAGCAGGGCGGCAACTATGGTCAGCCCCAGGGCGGCCAGCCCCAGCAGGGCGGCGGCTTCGGCGGCCCGCAGCAGGGTGGCGGCCAGCCGCGCCCGGCGCCTCAGCCCGCGCCCAACCAGGGCGGCGGCCAGCAGCAGGGCGGCAACTTCGGGGCGCCGGATCCGGGCAGCTTCGACGACTTCGACGACGAGATCCCGTTCTGAATCGGCCACCGGCCCGTCGCGAGGAATCGCCGTGAAGCTGCTGATCCTGGATGCCGGACACTGCCTGAGCCTCGCCCTGGCGCGGGAGGCCAACCGCCGCAGTGACGTGGAGCTGGTCATCGAGCCCGGGCTGGCGCTGAGCCCGGCGCGCCTGGCCGAGGTACGGCCCGATGCGCTGGTCATTCCGCCCCTGTCCTGGCCGCTCGCCGCCGACCCGGCCGCCGTCACCGCCCATGCCGAGGCGGTGGAAGCCTGCATGGCGGCCTGCCGGGCGGAGGGCGTGCCCCTGGCCTGGTGCGTCTCCGACCAGCTCTACGAGGACGGCTTCGAGAGCCCCATCGACGAGCACGTCATCCCCGAACCGCGGGACGATGGCCTGCGCCGCCTGGTGGCCACCGGCGACCGGGTCCGCGCCGAGCTGCCTCGCCACCTGATCGTGCGGCTGGGCCCGCTGTTCGCCCTGGAGGGCAGCCATGCCTGGCTGGGCGAGCTGCTCGACACCCTGGTCGACGGCGGCGACCTGCGCGCCGAGGCGGACGTGGTCTTCTGTCCCACCTCCGCCGATGCCGTGGCCATGGCGCTGATCGGCATGCTCCAGCAGCAGGGCTGCGGCGCCGACGCCTGGGGCAGCTACCACCTGGCCGGCACCGAGCCGGTCAGCGCCTACACCTTCGTGTCCATGGTGCGCACCCAGCTGGCCACCCGGCTGGAGGGGCGCGGCGAGGAGGTGGTCCTGGGCGGCGCCAAGGCGCTCAGCCACCATCACGACCAGCCGCTGCGCCGGGTCCTCAACTGCCGGCGGGTGCTGGACGTCTTCGGCGTGCACCAGAAGCCCTGGCGCCTCGAGGTGGGGCGGATGCTGGATGCCTGGTGCCTGGCCCGGGACGATGACGCCGGCGTCGCCGGCGAGGGGCCGGCCACATGAACGTCCTGCGCAGCCTCGTCTTCTATGCCGGCTACTTCCTGGCCATGCTGGTGTGCGGCGTGCTCTTCCTGCCGCCGGCGCCGCTGCTGCCCCTGCGCTCGCGCTACCGGCTGCTCAATCTCTACAACCACTTCATCATCGCCTGGTTCCGGCTGGTCTGTGGCGTGCGCTACGAGATCCGCGGGCGCGAGCGCCTGCCCGACGGGCCCTGCGTGCTGCTCGCCAATCACCAGTGCGAATGGGAGACCGTCTACCTGCAGCTGCTCAAGCCGCCGGTGTGCACGGTGCTCAAGAAGGAGCTGCTGAGCATCCCGATCTTCGGCTGGGGGCTGCGCCTGCTGCACCCCATCGCCCTGGATCGCTCCAGGCCGGCCCGGGCCATGAAGCAGGTGCTCACCCAGGGCAAGCGGCGCCTGGAAGAGGGGCTGTCGGTGCTGATCTTCCCCGAGGGGACCCGGGTGGCGCCGGGGCAGCGTCGCCGCTACAACAAGAGCGGCGCGGTGATCGCCTGCCGCGCCGGGATGCCGGTGGTGCCGGTGGCCCACAATGCCGGCGAACGCTGGCCGGGCCGCCACTGGGTCAAGCGTCCGGGCCGGCTGGTGCTGGAGGTGGGCGAGCCCATCGACACCGTCGGTCGCAGCCCCGAGGAGGTGCTCGCCGAGACCGAGGCCTGGATCGAGGCCCGGCTGGCCGAGATCTCCGAGGTGCCGCGTCCCGAGGCCGCGGAGGCCGCTCGCCCCCGGGAGTCGGCGGCCCGCTGAGCCCGCCCCTGGCGGCGATGCACCAGGACCACGAAAAGAGGCGCCCCATGGGGCGCCTCTCTCGTCTGCCGGGTACCGGGTCGCGTCAGTCGCGATACTTCTGCAGCACCAGGCAGGCGTTGGTGCCGCCGAAGCCGAAGCTGTTGGACAGCACCCGCTCGACACTGGCGTCGCGGGTCTCGGTGACGATGTCGAAGCCGTCGGCCTGCTCGTCGAGCTGATCCACGTTGGCGGAGGCGGCGATGAAGCCGTGCTCCATCATCAGCAGCGAGTAGATGGCCTCCTGCACGCCGGTGGCGCCCAGCGAGTGGCCGGTCAGCGACTTGGTGGAGCTCATCGCCGGAGTGGTGTCGCCGAACACCTCGCGCACCGCCTTGAGCTCGGCCACGTCCCCCACCGGCGTGGAGGTGCCATGGGTGTTGATGTAGTCGACGTCGCCGTCCACCGTGGCCAGCGCCTGGCGCATGCAGCGCACCGCGCCCTCGCCGGACGGGGCCACCATGTCGTAGCCGTCGGAGGTGGCGCCGTAGCCCACCAGCTCGGCGTAGATCTTGGCGCCGCGGGCACGGGCGTGCTCCAGGTCCTCGAGCACCAGCATGCCGCCGCCGCCGGCGATGACGAAGCCGTCGCGGCCCTCGTCATAGGGGCGGGAGGCCTTGTCCGGCGTCTCGTTGTACTGGGTCGACAGCGCGCCCATGGCGTCGAACAGGCAGGACAGCGTCCAGTGCTCCTCCTCGCCGCCGCCGGCGAAGACCACGTCCTGCTTGCCCATCTGGATCTGCTCCATGGCGCTGCCGATGCAGTGCGCCGAGGTGGCGCAGGCCGAGGAGATGGAGTAGTTCACGCCCTTGATCTGGAAGGGGGTGGCCAGGCAGGCGGAGACGGTGCTGCCCATGGTGCGGGTGACCCGGTAGGGGCCCACGCGGCGCAGGCCCTTCTCGCGCATCACGTCGGCGGCCTCCACCTGGTTGGCGCTGGAGGCGCCGCCGGAGCCGGCGATCAGGCCGGTGCGCTCGCTGGAGACCTGTTCCGGCGTCAGCCCGGCGTCCTCGATGGCCTGCGCCATGGAGACATAGGCATAGGCCGCGGCGTCGCCCATGAAGCGGCGCAGCTTGCGGTCGACCAGGGCCTCCAGGTCGATGTCGACCACGCCGGCCACCTGGCTGCGGAAGCCGCGCTCGGCATAGTCATCCTTGAAGCGAATGCCTGATCGGCCGGTGCGCAGCGCCTCGAGAACCTGTTGTGCGTCGTTGCCCAGGCAGGACACGATGCCCAGGCCGGTGACTACCACTCGTCGCATGGGAGCCTCCTGTTCAGAAATTCGCGGTGGAGGTGAACAGGCCAACCCGCAGGTCGTTGGCCTGGTAGATCTCGCGGCCGTCGACGGACACGTTGCCGTCGGCCATGCCCAGGATCAGGCGCCGGGTGATGATGCGCTTGATGTTGATGCGATAGGTGACCTTCTCGGCATCCGGCAGGATCTGCCCGGAGAACTTGACCTCGCCACAGCCCAGGGCGCGACCGCGACCCGGGTGGCCCAGCCAGCCCAGGTAGAAGCCGACCAGCTGCCACATGGCGTCCAGGCCGAGACAGCCCGGCATCACCGGATCGCCGGGGAAGTGGCAGTCGAAGAACCACAGGTCCGGGCGGATATCCAGCTCGGCGATCAGTTCGCCCTTGCCGTGGTCGCCACCCTCTTCGTGGATGTGCGTGATGCGGTCGAGCATCAGCATGTTGGGTGCCGGCAGTTGGGCGTTGCCGGGGCCGAACAGCTCGCCACGGCTGCATGCCAGCAGTGCTTCGCGATCAAAGGAGTGTTGCTTGGTCACTGAATCGTTCCGAGTGTCGAGATGGTGGTCTGCCGTCAACGAACGGCATGCGGCCGCCCAGGCGGCCCTGCCTAGTCTACTGTTCGCGTCCGTCGAATGCACGCCGGGCGGGGTCGCGGCTCCCGTCCGGGGCCGCTTGGCGTTACAGTTATGTGCAGGCTGGCCGATATACCCAGCCACGGTCGTCTCGCCCCTCCCGGGGGCCCATTCATCTTCATGCGCCGAGGCCGATGCCATGTGGCCCGTCTTTACGCTCAACCGACCCCTGCCGTGGGTCGCCCTGGTGGCCCTGTCCGCCAGCGTCTGGCTGCCCAGCGTCACCCTGCGCCTGGCGGCCATGCTGATCGCGAGCCTGGGCGTCTGGGACGCCTGGCGCCAGGTGCGCCAGGAGCACCTGCGCGCGCGCCTCGGCCAGGAGGCGCTGGCGATGACCGAGGAGGGGGTGATCGTCACCGATGCCGCCAATCGCATCCTCGTGGTCAACCCCGCCTTCACCCAGATCACCGGCTACGAGCAGTCGGAGGTGCAGGGCCTCAACGCTTCCTCGCTCTCCGCGCCGCGCCACGACACGGCCTTCTTCGAGCGCTACTGGCAGACCCTGCAGAGCACCGGCCGCTGGGAGGGGGAGATCTGGAACCGGCGCAAGCAGGGCGACGAGTATCCCGAGTGGCTCAAGGCCAAGGCGGTGACCGACGACGAGGGGCGGGTGCGCCACTATGTCTGCCTGTTCTCCGACATCTCCCTGCGCAAGGCCAGGGAGCGCGACCTGCGGCGCATCGGCTTCGAGGATCCGCTGACCGGCCTGCCCAACCGGCGCCGCCTCGGCGACCTGCTGGGCTCGCGGCTGCGCCACCTGCTGGCCGGCGAGAGCCTGGACATGGCGATGATCGACATCGACGGCTTCAAGGAGGTCAACGACGGCCTGGGCGTCGAGCTCGGCGACCGGCTGCTGGCGCGGGTCGGCGAGCGCCTGGCGCGGCACGTGGCCGGCGGCGTGGTGGGGCGGCTCGGCGGCGACGAGTTCCTGGTCATCCGCACCACCACCTTCGACGACCACGACCAGTGGGTGGCCGGCCTGCAGGCGCACCTGGGCGAGCCCTTCGAGATCGAGAGCCACTCGCTGCGCCTGGGGGTGACCATCGGCAGCTGCCGGGCGCCGGAGGATGGCCGCGATGCGGGGGTGCTGTTCCAGCGCCTGGAGTCGGCGCTGTATGCCGCCAAGCGCAACGGCCGCAACCTCTGCCTGCGCTTCCGGCCGGCGCTGGACGTCCAGGACAGCCCGCGGCTGGCGCTGGTCAACGAGCTGCGCAACGCCCTGGCCACCGGCGGCCAGCTGGAGCTCCACTACCAGCCCCAGTACCGCCTGGACGACGGCGCCATGGCCGGGCTCGAGGCGCTGCTGCGCTGGCGCCATCCGCGGGACGGCATGGTCTCGCCCGGCGATTTCATCCCCCTGGCGGAGCGCCACGGCCTGATGGCGTCGCTGGGCAACTGGGTGATCGACCAGGCCCTGGCGCAGCTGACCCACTGGCGGCAGCAGTCCATGCCCGAGGTGCCGGTGTGGATCAACATCTCGGCCATGCAGCTGTTCCAGGGCGACCTGGAGGCGGCCCTGGCCGCCGGCCTGGCGCGCCACGGCGTGCCGGCGAGGCTGCTCGGCCTGGAGCTCACCGAGTCGGTGCTGCTCGACGAGCGGGCCGGCGACGTGGCCCCGCGGCTCGAGGCGCTGCGCCAGCGCGGCCACCCGGTGGCCATCGACGACTTCGGCACCGGCTACTCCTCGCTGGGCTACCTCAAGCACCTGCCGCTGGACAAGCTCAAGCTGGATCGCGCCTTCGTGCGCTCGCTGCCCGAGGATGGCGCGGATGCCGCCATCGTCGGGGCGGTGCTGGCCATGGCCCGGGGGCTCGAGCTGGAGGTGGTGGCCGAGGGCGTGGAGACCCGGGCGCAGCGCGACTTCCTCCGCGACAGCGGCTGCGAGCTGGTCCAGGGCTTCCTCTACGATCGCCCGCTCACCGTGGAGGCCCTGGAGCGGCGCTGGCGCGAGCTGGCCTCAGGCGCGGCCAGGGAGGCGGGCCCGGTCGCCCAGGCGATGGCTTAGCCACAGGCACAGCGTCGCCCATACCAGCGCCTCGGCGGTCAGCAGCCAGGGAGCCAGCGTCACGTCCGCCAGCCGGGCGCCGGCGTAGTAGGACAGCGGGGCGCCGGTGGCGCCCCCGGCCGCCGCCAGCCAGGGGCGGCGCCACAGCCAGGCCAGGGAATGGTGGAGCAGGGTGGCGAACAGCGGCCACAGCAGCCACAGCCACAGCGGCAGCGGCGCCAGCTGCGCTCCCTCAGGGAAGGTGAAGCCGCCGGCCAGGACCAGGCCGCCGTCCACCGTCAGCCCCAGGCCCGCGAAGCCGACCAGCCAGCGCCACTCCCCGGGGCGGGCCTGCCAGCGCAGGTGGGCCATCAGGATCCCCCCGGCCACCGCCAGGCCCACCAGGCTGCCGCCCAGCACGCAGGCCAGCCAGCCCAGCTGGAAGCCGGCCAGGTTGGCGATCAGGCGCAGGGCGCCGGCCGTCACGTCGCCCCCGTCAGCGGCGCCGGCCGGGCGCCGGGCTTGGCCAGCAGCAGCTGGGCGGTGCCGATGCTGCGCTCCAGGAAGCCGCCCTCGCAGTAGCACAGGTAGTAGCGCCACATGCGGATGAAGCGCTCGTCGTAGCCGAGCTTGCGCACGGTATCCAGGCGCGCCTCGAAGCGGTGGCGCCACTCGCGCAGGGTGCGGGCGTAGTGCGGGCCGATCTCCTCGAGGTCCAGCAGGTTCAGCGAGGTCCGCCGGGCCAGGCCGTCGAGGATGGCCCGGTGCGAGGGCAGGAAGCCCCCGGGGAAGATGTAGCGCTTGATGAAGTCCATCTCCCGCTTGGCGGCCTCGAAGCGCTGGTCGCGGATGGTGATGGCCTGCAGCATCGCCAGGCCGTCGTCGGCGAGCAGCCGGTCCAGGGTCGCCAGATAGGTGTCCAGGTAGTGGTGGCCCACCGCCTCGATCATCTCCACCGAGATCAGCCGGTCGTAGCGCCCCTGGAGCTCGCGGTAGTCCTGCTTGAGCAGGGTGACGCGATCCTCCAGGCCCTCCTCGGCCAGGCGCCGGGCGGCGAAGGCGTACTGCTCGTCGGAGATGGTGGTGGTGGTGACCCGGCAGCCGCGGGTGCGCGCGGCATGGATGGCCAGCCCGCCCCAGCCGGTGCCGATCTCCAGCAGGTGGTGGTGGGGCCGCACGTCCAGGCGCTCGAGCATCAGGTCCAGCTTGTATGTCGAGGCTTCCTCCAGGCTGGCGCCGGCGCGGGGGAAGACCGCGCTGGAGTACATCCAGTGACGGCGGTCCAGGAAGGTGGCGAAGAGGTCGTTGCCGATGTCGTAGTGGGCGGCGATGTTGCGTCGGGCGCCCTTGAGGCTGTTGCGCTGCAGCCGGTACAGGCCGTCGAGCAGCCAGCGCCCGAAGCGGGCGTAGCCCCGCTCCAGCTCGCCGTTGACCCGCTCCAGGTTGGCGGCGAACAGCCGTACCAGGGCCACCGGGTCGTCGACGTCCCAGTCGCCGTCCATGTAGGCCTCGGCGACCCCCACGGTGCCGCCCAGGGCCAGGCGGCGCCAGGTCCTGGCGTCGCGGATGATCACGGTGGCCGAGAGCGGCCCCCCGCGCCCCAGGCGATGGCGCTGGTGGCCCTCGATCAGGGTGAGCTCGCCGCCTTCCAGGCGGTCGAGCCGGGCGAGCAGCCGGGCTTTCAGCCAGCGAGACGGGCGGTCGCCCTCGGCCGGCAGCGGGCGGGCATTGGCGGTGCGCAGGGTGTTCACGGCGATGTCTCCTCGTGGCGGGGATGGGCGTGGACGGGAACGCGCTTGGCCCACAGGCGCAGCGCCTCGAAGTGGATGCCGGCCAGGGTCTTGATCGCCATGGCGGGCTGGCGCAGCAGGGTGGCCAGCAGGACGCCGCGGGTGGCCGGCCGCCCGCTCAGGCTGAGGGTGGCGTCGAAGTGCCGGGCCCCGCGGCGGCGCGCGCCGTCGCCCCAGGCCTCCATGTGCATCGACAGGTGCTCGCCGGGGGTGTCGAAGCGCCAGCGATAGCGCATGTCCATGGGGTTGAAGGGCGAGACGTGCATGGCCTTGTCGAACTCGGCCCGGTGGCCGTGGCGTCGAGGTTCCACCCGGCAGGCGTAGGTGGTGCGCTCGCCCCAGGGGGTGTTGCCGACCTCGCCGAGCAGGGCGCGCAGCTCGCCGCGGCCGTCGTAGGCGTAGTACAGCGAGATGGGGTTGAAGCCCACGCCCAGGGTGCGCAGCTGGGTGAGCAGGCAGATCCGGCCGTCGGGGGCCTCGCCCAGCAGGCGGGTCAGCTCGGCGCGCACGGCGTCCTTGAGCGGCCGATCGTGGGGCGCCAGGTAGTCCTCGCGACGGTAGCGGATCAGGGCCGGGCGGCGGGCGCTGAAGCCCGGCACGCCGTCGAACAGCTCCGGCAGCTCGTCGAGGTCCAGCCAGGCCATCCACAGCCGATAGCGGAAGGCGTGGTGGCGGGGCTGGAAGCGCCGGTGGCGCAGCCAGCCCCGGTAGATGCGCGAGCGCGGGGCCGGGATCATGCCGGCACCTCCGCGACGGTCGCGCGGCCGGGCTCGCAGCCCAGGGCGCGGGCGACCCGCAGGGCGCTCCACACGCCGTCCTCGTGGAAGCCGTTGCGCCAGTAGGCGCCGCAGAAGTGGGTGCGGCGATGCGGGCCGGAGATCTCGCCGTGGCGAGCCTGGGCCGCCTGGCCGGCGAGGCTGAACTGGGGGTGGGCGTAGGTGAAGCGCCCCAGCACCTTCGCCGGGTCGATGCTCGCCGAGTCGTTGAGGGTCACGCAGAAGGTATGCGGGGCCTGAAGGCGCTGCAGGATGTTCATGTTGTAGGTGACCGAGACCCGGGCCGCGTCGCCGCGCTCGTCGAGGCGGTAGTTCCAGCTCGCCCAGGCGCGGCGCCGGCGGGGCAGCAGCCGGGTGTCGGTATGCAGGACCACCTCGTTGTCCCGGTAGGGCAGCGCGCCGAGGATCGCCCGTTCCGCCGGGTCGGCGTCCTCGAGCAGCGCCAGCGCCTGGTCGGCATGGCAGGCCAGCACCACCTGATCGAAGCCTTCCTCGCCGGCGGCGCTGCGCACCCGCACCCCCTCGGCGTCGCGGCGGATGCCGGCCACCGGGGTGGCCAGGCGGAGGCGCTCGGCGTAGGGCGCGGTGAGCGCCGGGATGTAGGCCCGCGAGCCGCCCACCAGGGTGTACCACTGGGGCCGCTCGTTGATCGACAGCAGGCCGTGATGGTGGAAGAAGCGCACGAAGAAGCGTGCCGGGAAGGCCCGCAGGTCGTCGATGCTGGCCGACCAGATGGCCGCGCCCATGGGCAGCAGGTAGCGGCGCTGGAAGTCGCCGCCGTAGCCGCCGGCGTCCAGGTAGTCGCCCAGGGTCTGGGACGCGGGCAGGCGGTCGGCGACCAGCGCCTCGGTGGCCTGGCGATTGAAGCGCAGGATGTCGCGCAGCAGGCCGTGGAAGCGGGGGCGCAGCAGGTTCGAGCGCTGGGCGAACAGGCTGGCCAGGCTGTGGCCGTTGTACTCGAAGTCGCGGCGCGTCTCGTGGACCGAGAAGCTCATCTCGGTGGGCTGGCTGGCCACGCCGAGCTCGGCCAGCAGGTGGCGGAAGTGCGGGTAGGTCCAGTCGTTGAAGACGATGAAGCCGGTGTCGATGGCGTAGTCAGCACCTTCCAGCTCGACGTCCACGGTGGCGGTGTGGCCGCCGAGCCGGGCGTCGGCCTCGAACAGCGTGACCTCGTGGCGACCGGACAGGTACCAGCCGGCGGCCATGCCGGCGATGCCGCTGCCGATCACGGCGATGCGCTGGGGGGCGGAACGGGCGTCGGGCGAGAAGGGCAGCGTCATGATGGGGTCTCCGTGGTCTCGGGGGCCCGGGCCAGGCGTCGGCCGAGGCGGAAGCGCAGGCCCGGGGGCAGGCTGCCGAGCAGCTTGAGGGCCAGGGTGAAGCGCCGCGGGAAGTGGATATCCAGGCGATGGGCGTCCAGGCCGGCGAGAATCGCCCGGGCGGCGGTGTCGACATCGACCCGCAGCGGCATGGGGAAGTCGTTGCGGTCGGTGAGCGGGGTCTTCACGAACCCCGGGTGGATGATGCTGACGTCGATGCCCTCGGCGGCCAGGTCGAGCCGCAGCGACTCCATCAGGTGGCTGAGGGCGGCCTTGGAGGCGCCGTAGGCCTCGGCGCGGGGCAGCGGCAGGTAGGCGGCGGCGCTGGAGGTGGCGGCCAGCAGGGGGCGGCGGCCCTCGGCCCGGGCCCGGCGCAGCAGCGGCAGGGCCGCCTCGATGCCGTGCAGGGCGCCGAACAGGTTGGGCGCGAAGACCCGCTCGAAGAGGGCGCTGTCGAAGCGCCGGGTATCCAGGTATTCGCAGGTCCCGGCGTTGAGGATCGCCAGGTCGAGGCGGCCGAAGCGGGCGGCCAGGCGATCGCCGGCGCTGAGCACCGCCGCCCGGTCGGTGACGTCCAGCGGCAGCAGCAGGGCGTTGTCGCGATCGCCGGCCAGGGCCTCGAGGGCCTCGAAGCGGCGCGCGCTGAGCGCCACCCGGTGGCCGCGGTCGAGCAGCCGCTCGGCCAGGGCCCGACCGATGCCGGAGGTGGCGCCGGTCAGCCAGATGCACTGGGTCGCGTCGCTTGCGGTCATCGCGTCTCCCTGGGACATGGCGGTCTCTCCTCCGTCCATTACGCGGGAGACGGCGATTCGGTTTCAGCCTCCCGCGTGTCGCTTGATCCGTCGGATCACCGGCCCCAGCAGGGGCAGGCGCTCGTAGAGCAGGTTGCCGGCATCGAAGTAGTCGCGATGCGCGCTCACCCGGCCCGAGCCGTCCGCGGCGAAGACCAGTCGCGAGCAGCCCTCCACGGCGACCTCCGCGCCCCGCGCCAGCCGCGGATGACTCAGCCGCATCGTCCAGGTCACGAAGGCGATATCGTCCTGGCGCTGGCGGTCATGGAAGTCGAAGCGGCATGCCGTCACGTTCTCGTACAAGGCGGCGAAATACGCCTCGAGCGCCGGCAGGCCCGAAATCCGATGCAGCGGGTCCTCGAACCTCACGTCCTCAGTATATATCTCGTATAGATTTTTTGTACAGGTTTTGTCGAGCTTCTTGTAGAAGGCGCAGAAGGCCTCCAGCTGGGGATCCCGTGGCATGGCGGACTCCGTGGCGGGTCGGGAAGGCGCGCCGGCCCGCTTGGGCCGGCGAGGGCTCGCTCAGGCGCCGAGCCCCTTGAAGGCGTCGAGCGCCCGGGCGCGGGCGGCCCGGTGCTCGACGATGGGCGCCGGGTAGTCGGCGCCGCCGAGCAGGTCGCGGCCGGGGGCATGGCGGGCCTTGGCCGGCAGCTCGGCCAGCTCGGGCAGCCACTCGGCCAGGAAGCGCCCGTCCGGGTCGAAGCGCCGGGACTGGGTGGTCGGGTTGAAGATGCGGAAGTAGGGCGCGGCATCGGTGCCGGTGGAGGCCGCCCACTGCCAGCCGCCGTTGTTGGCGGCGAACTCGCCGTCGACCAGGTGGCGCAGGAAGAAGGCCTCGCCGCGGCGCCAGTCGATCAGCAGGTGCTTGGAGAGGAACATGGCGGTGACCATGCGCAGGCGGTTGTGCATCCAGCCGGTGGCGACCAGCTGGCGCATGGCGGCATCGACGATGGGATAGCCGGTGCGCCCCTTGCACCAGGCGCGGAAGCCGGCCTCGTCGTCCCGCCAGGGTAGCGCCTCGGTGTGGGCCTGGAAGGCGCGGTGGCGGCATACCCGGGGGAAGCCCGCGGCCACGTGCTGGTAGAACTCGCGCCAGATCAGCTCGCCGACCCAGGCCTGAAGGCCGGCGTCGCCGTCGGCCAGGGCGCCGCCGTTCTCGGCCATCGCCGCCTGCAGGCACTGGCGATGGGAGATCATGCCCAGCGCCAGGTAGGGGGAGAGCTCGCTGGTGCCGCGTACCGCCGGCAGGTCGCGCTGCTCGGCGTAGTGGCGGCCGCGAAAGCGCAGGAAGCGCTCCAGGCGATCCGCCGCCGCCGCCTCGCCGGCGGGCCACAGCTCGGCGGCCACCGGGGTGTCCGTCAGGGGCGGCAGCGTCGGCACCGGGTCCGGGGCGCGGGCCGGCCGCGCCTGGGGCGCCGGGGGCTCGCGCAGGGCCAGGCGCTCCGGGGTGATGGCGCGGTGCCAGGCTCGCGCGAAGGGCGTGAAGACGCTGTAGGGATCGCCCTTGCCGGTGAGCAGCTCGCCGGGGGCGAAGGCCACGGCATCATCGTGGGCGCGCACCTTCAGGCCGGCGGCCTCGAAGGCGGCGGTCACCCGCGCGTCGCGGCGCGTCTCGTCCAGGGGGTATTCGCGGTTGAAGGCCAGGGCGTCGGCGCCCAGCTCCCGGGCCAGGGCGAGCAGCGTCTCCGGGGCGGCGTCGAAGCGCTCGATGTCGCGGTGCAGCAGGGGGATGCCGACACCGTCCAGGTCGTGCGACAGGGCCTCGACCCCGCGGCGCCAGAAGTCCAGCTTGTTGGCGCCGTGGCCGTGTTCCTGCCAGGTGGTCAGGCAGCGCAGGAAGACCCCAATCACCGGGCCGCGTCGGGCGGCCTCGGCCAGGGCGGTGTTGTCGTGGACGCGCAGGTCGCTGCGAAACCATACCAGGGTCAGCGTCATGGGCGGCCTCCCGTCGTCAGGCGGGGATCAGGGACTGCAGGCGGGTCATGGCGCTCGGCAGGTCGTCGCCCAGCACCTCCACGCCGGAGCCTTCCAGGTCGCCCCGGCGGATCCGCGCCACCGGGCCGCACAGCGCCAGGGGCGCATCCAGCTGCTCGGCCAGGCGCGGCAGCTGGCGGCGCACCAGGTCGGCCTTCTCAGCCTTGCCGCTGGTCAGCAGCAGGGCATCGGCGTGCAGGCGCTCGGCGGCCAGGGGCAGCTCCTGGAGCGGCGGGGCGGCGTCCAGCCACTGCACCCGGAAGCCCCGGTCCGCCGCCGCCAGGGCGGCCAGCAGGCCCCACAGCGGGCCGTCGTCGGGCAGCGGCAGCACCAGCAGGCGGGGGCCGCCGGCCTGGGCGTTGGCATGGTAGAGCCGGGTGCCGATGCGGGTGCGCAGGAAGGCCTCCAGGGTGCGCCGCTGCAGGTCCGCGCCGAGGCGGTCGTCCCAGCGCTCCTCGAGGTCGCGGATCACCGGCTGCCACAGCTCCTCGAGGCAGGGGGTCACCGGGTAGAGCGCCAGCGCCTGGTTGAACAGCGCCTCGAGACGCTCCAGGTCCAGGGCCTCGACCGCAGCGATCAGCTGCTGGCGCTGGCTCTGCCAGTCGCCGGCGGCGGGCGGCGGCGCCTCCACCGCCTCCGGCTGCTCGAGGAGCTCGCGGACCTGGCTGACCGGCACGCCGCGATTGAGCCATTGCAGGATGCGCTCGACCCGGGCGATGTCCTCCTTGGCGTAGAGGCGGTGGCCCTTGGGGGTGCGGCGCGGCTGGATCAGCCCGTAGCGTCGCTCCCAGGCGCGCAGGGTCACGGCGTTGACGCCGGTCAGGCGCGAGACCTCTCGGATCGGATAGAGCGGCGTGTCGGCCGGATGGTTCGCCTGATCGCTCATGCGCGCCTCTGCCTCGGTGGTGGGGGGACGGGGCCGGACGATGCCGGCGCTCAGAGTGTAATTTTGTACAAAAGGGGCGGCATGTACAACACGTGCGCCTCAGCGCGCCTCCCCGGCCTGCTCGGCGATCACCGTCGCCAGCGCCTCGGCGAAGGCCGGGTGCTCGCCCACCGGCGGCAGCAGGGTCAGGGCGAGATCGGGGTGAGCCTCGCCCAGCGCCGCCACCTGGCCGGGGACGTCGCGGCGCAGGTGGCGGCCGGCGGAGAAGAACAGCGGCAGGATCTCGGCCCGCTCGACGCCGGCCGCCGCCAGCTCGGCCACGGTGTCCTCCAGCGATGGGTCGCAGAGCTCCATGTAGGCCAGGCGCAGCGGCGTGGCGAGGCGTTCGGCCAGGGCCTCGGCGAGGCGCTCGAAGGGGGCGCGCCAGCGGGGGTCGCTGGAGCCGTGGGCCAGCAGGATCAGGGCATCGCTCATGGTCTTGGGATCTCCGCGAGTGGTTCGGGGGGGCGATGGCACAGTGCCTCGCCCAGGTGGTGGCCGGACAGCCAGGCGTCCTCGATGCGCGCGCCGCGCCAGCCGTCGCCGCACAGCGCCAGGCCGCGCTCGCCGAGCCGGAAGTCCTCGCCCGGGGGGATCGCGGCGGGCTCGGCGTAGCGCCAGCGGTGGGCGCCCCGGGCTCGCACCCGGGGCAGGGCGACGTCGGGCAGGGCCGCCGCCAGGGCCTCGAGCAGCCCGTCGGCCATGGCCTCGGGGGCGGCCTCCAGGTGGCGCTCGCTCCAGTCGAGGTCGGCCAGCAGGGTCAGCAGCTCGGGCCGAGCCGCCCGGCCCGGCTTGGAGCCATGGCGGATCACCCGCCGCAACGGCCCCGTCTCCAGCTCCAGCAGCGGCCAGTCGGCCTCGGCCCCGGGCAGCGCGAGGGGCGCCTCGAGGCGCGCCCAGGCCGCCCAGCAGGCCCGCTGGGGCACCGCGCGGCAGGCGGCCGCCAGGCCCGGGTCGTGGGGCGCGACCAGGCGCCCGGCCTGGGGCGCGGGCAGGGCCAGGACCACCGTGGCGAAGGGGCCGTGGACCTCGCCGGCGGCGTCCACCAGTCGCCAGCCCTCGGCGGCGCGCCGCAGGGCCTCGACGCGGGTGCCGGGCCGCAGGTCCAGGCCCGTCGCCAGGTGGCGCGTCACCGCGCTCATCCGCGGGCGGCCGGTGAAGCGGGGGCGGCCGTCGGTCCGGCGGCGCGGCCGACCGTCTTCCAGCCGCCACAGGGCCGCCGGCCAGGGCGCGGCCACGCCCGCCCGCCGCCAGGCGTCCACCTCGGCCCGGAAGGCCGGATGCGAGGCCCGGAAGCCCTGGGCGCCCAGCTCGATCGCGGTCTCCCCGAGCCGCCGGCTGGACATCCGGCCCCCGGGGCCGCGCGCCTTGTCGAGGACGACCACGTCGCGTCCGGCGTCCGCCAGGGCGCGGGCGCAGGCCAGGCCGGCGATGCCGGCGCCGATCACGGCGTGGGGGGCGGTCGTCGAGGTCATGGCGGTCTCATGCAGCGAACGGGATTTACCGCTAGACTAGCAGACGTGTACAACAGCTGTATAACACGACTCCGTGAATCGCCCCGCGCGGCGGCGCGACGGCGGCCATCATCGAAGGGAGGTTCGGCATGCGCGTACTGATCACCGGAGGCAGCGGTTTCGTCGGCCAGGCCCTGTGCCCGCGGCTGCTCGAGGCCGGGCACCGGGTCCAGGTGGTGTCCCGGGACCCGCAGCGGGCCAGACGCCGGCTGCCCGAGGCCTGTGACGTGCGGCGCTCGGCCCTGGACTTCGTCGACGTGCCGCCGGATGCCCTGGTCAACCTGGCCGGGGAGTCCATCGCCGCGCGGCGCTGGAGCGAGGCCCAGAAGGAGCGCCTGGTCGACTCCCGGCTCAATGCCACCCGCGAGCTGGTGCAGCTCTGCGAGCAGCTCGAGGCCTCCCATGGCCGGGCTCCGGGGGTGATGGTGTCGGCCTCGGCCATGGGCTACTACGGCGACCAGGGGGCGCGCCCGGTGACCGAGGAGACGCCGCCCCACGACGAGTTCGCCCACCGCCTCTGCGAGCGCTGGGAGGCGGCCGCCCGCGGCGTGACGGCCCACGGCACCCGCCTGGCGGTGCTGCGCCTCGGCCTGGTGCTGGACGCCGGCGGCGGCACCCTGCAGAAGATGCTGCCGCCCT
The DNA here is from genome assembly GCF_031451675.1 of Halomonas koreensis. Lineage (NCBI taxonomy): Bacteria > Pseudomonadati > Pseudomonadota > Gammaproteobacteria > Oceanospirillales > Halomonadaceae > Halomonas > Halomonas koreensis. The sequence continues at coordinate 57,438 of NZ_JARWAK010000012.1, forward strand.
TCCGCCTGGGGCTGGGCGGACGCTTCGGCGACGGCCACCAGTACATGCCCTGGGTGCACCGCCGGGACCTGGTGGAGATGATCCGCTTCCTGCTCGAGCGCGACGACCTCGACGGCGCCTTCAACGGTAGCGCCCCGCACCCGGTGACCAATGCCGAGTTCACCCGCACCCTGGCGCGCCACCTGCGCCGGCCGGCCCTGCTGCCGGTGCCCGGCAAGGTGCTGGAGATCGCCTTCGGCGAGATGTCGCGGCTGCTGCTGACCGGCGCCGACATGCGCCCGGCGCGCCTGGAGGCGGCCGGCTTCGCGTTCCGCTTCCCTACCCTCGACGAGGCGCTGGCCGATATCCTCGGTTGAGCCGACGCGTACGGCCCTGAAACGACGAGCCCCCGCCGGCATGCCGCCGGCGGGGGCTCCTGGTATGGCCGTGCGAGGGAGCGCGGGCCTAGCGGGAATTCTCGTCGATGGTGACGATCACCCGCACCGCGTCCAGGCGCAGCCGGGTGCCCTCGATGGCGGCGTCCAGGGCGGCGCGCTCCTCGCGCAGGGCGGCGAGCTCCGCCTCGCGCACCGCGGGGTTGCGCCGGGCCAGGGCCTCCAGGCGCGTCAGCTCGGCGTCCAGGGTCTCGCGCATGCGGGCCTGGGCGGCCTCGACGATGCTCGGCAGCTCCCGCTCGGCCTCGGCCTCGGCACGGTCCAGCAGGTCGCGCAGCTGGTCGTGGCGGCTCTTGATCAGGTCCCGGGCCACGGCCTTCTTGACCTTCTGCAGGTTCTTGGAGAGCCCGCTGAAGGAGACCTTGGCGGTGAGGTTGGCGCCGGACTCGTCGAGCAGCACCCGCACCGCGGTGGGCGGCAGGAAGCGGTTGAGGTGCAGCCGCTTGGGCGCCGGGCAGTGGGTGCGGAACACCAGCTCGGTCATCAGCCGGCCGCCGGGAATGGCCGGATGCTTGAGCAGCGCCAGGGCGGTATTGCCCATGTTGCCGCCCAGGATGCGGCCCATCATCTCGCGGACCAGCGGATGCTCCCAGGTCAGCCGCTGGACGTCGTCCCGGGCCAGCGCCCGCTCGCGGGAGAAGGTCACCGGGAAGCCGTCCTCGCCCTTCACCAGGCCCGGCAGGCCGTCGAGCATCTGCGGGCTGGGCGTCAGGTGCTGGATGTCGCCGCCCAGGTCCCGGGCGTCGACGCCGAAGATGTCCAGCGCCTGGTCGACGTAGCGGGGCAGGGCCCGGTCCGCGTCCTGCTCGCGGACCGCCTCGACGACGGCCTGGGCCCGCTCCGGCCGGCAGGCGTTGAGCTCCAGCAGGCGGTTGCGCCCGGCGTCGCGCTCGGCCAGGCGGGCATCGAACAGCGCTCGGGTCTCGGCGATCACCTCGTCGAGGCTCTCCTCGTCGAGCAGGGCGTCGGCCAGGTCGTCGCCGAAGGCCTCGTAGAGCTCGCCGCCCAGGCCGTGGGGCGCGCTGAAGGCGTCCATGCCCTCCCGGTACCAGCGCAGCAGCTGCTCGCCGGGGCTGCCGGCGAACACCGGCACGTGGAGCTCGATGGCGTGGCGCTGGCCGATGCGGTCTAGGCGGCCGATGCGCTGTTCCAGCAGGTCCGGGTTCAGCGGCAGGTCGAACATCACCAGGTGGCGGCAGAACTGGAAGTTGCGGCCCTCGGAGCCGATCTCCGAGCACACCAGCACCTGGCAGCCCTCCTCGTCGTCGGCGAAGGCCGCCGCCGCGCGGTCGCGCTCCACCAGCGACAGGTCCTCGTGGAACACCGGGGCGTGCACCCCGCCCAGCACCCGCAGGCCCTCGGCCAGCCCCTCGGCGGTCTCCCGGTCGTGGGCGATCACCAGGACCTTGTCGTCGCCGAGCCCGGTCAGGCGCTCGAGCAGCCAGGTCACGCGGGGGTCGAGCTGCCACCAGGGCTCGGCGTTGAGCGGGTCGTCGGCCAGCGCCCGGTACATGGCGTCCAGGTAGACCAGCACGTCGGGATGGTCGAGGCCGGTCTCGATCAGCAGCTCGTCCAGGTAGTCCTCGTCACGGGCCAGGCGGCGCAGCACCCGCCGATAGGACGAGGGCAGCTCGAGGCGCTCGACGTGCAGGCGCCGCTCGGGGAAGCCGCCGACGTGTCGGCGGCTGTTGCGGAACATCACCCGCCCGGTGCCGTGGCGATCGAGCAGTTGCTCGCGGAGCTGGCCCCGGGCCGCGGCTCGCTGGGCGTCGTCGCGCTCGTCGTCGGCCAGGGTATCCAGCAGGGCGGCGCTGTCCGGGTCGTCGATCACCGCGGTCACCGCCTCGCGATCCGCGGGCTCGCCGGGCAGGCGCTCCAGGGCGTCGATGGCGGCGGCGACCTCGACGTAGTGGCGCTCCTCTTCCTGGAAGACGGCCAGGCTGTGGTAGCGGTCCGGGTCCAGCAGGCGCAGGCGCGCGAAGTGGCTGGCCTGGCCCATCTGCTCCGGGGTGGCGGTGAGCAGCAGCATGCCCGGCACGGCGCCGGCCAGGCGCTCGACGCAGGCGTAGCCGGGGCCGACCTCGTCCTCCGACCACTCCAGGTGATGGGCCTCGTCGACGATCAGCAGGTCCCAGTCACAGGCCTCGGCCTGGGCCTGGCGGTGGGGGTTGGCGAACAGCCAGTCCTGGCTGGCCAGCACCAGCTGGCCGGCCTCGAAGGGGTTGCCGGGGCCCTGGGCCTCGCTCTGGCGCTCGTCGAGCAGGGTGACCTCCAGCGAGAAGCGGCGCAGCAGCTCCACCAGCCACTGGTGGGTCAGGCTCGCCGGCACCAGGATCAGCGCCCGCTCGGCGCGGCCGGCCAGCAGCAGCCGGTGCAGGATCAGGCCGGCCTCGATGGTCTTGCCCAGGCCCACCTCGTCGGCCAGCAGCACCCGGGGCGCCTGGCGGCGGGCGACCTCGTCGGCGATGTAGAGCTGGTGGGGGATCAGGTCGATGCGCGGGCCGGCGAGGCCCAGCGCCGGGCTCTGCTCGACGCGATGATGGTGGTGCAGGGTGCGGAAGCGCAGGTCGAACCAGTCGTTGCGGTCGACCTGGCCGGTCAGCAGCCGGTCGCGGGCCTGGTCGAACTGCATGGTGTCGGCGAGCCGCGACTCCGGCAGCTCGCACAGTTCGCCCTGGTCGTCCTCGCCGATGTAGACGATCAGGCCGCCGGCCTCCTTGCTGTCGTCCACGGTCATCAGCCAGCCCTCGGCGCACTGGATGCGGTCGCCGCTGCCGAAGACCACCCGGGTCAGGGGGGCGTGCTGGCTGCTGTAGGTGCGGGTTTCCTGGCTGGCGCCGAAGAGGACGGTGACGCTGCGGGCGTCGCAGTTGAGGATGGTACCCAGGCCGAGTTCGGCCTCGCCATCGCTGATCCAGCGCTGGCCGGGAGAGAAGTCGCTCATGGTGCCTCGGGGGATGCTGGGGATCTGGTCTCGCGCCGCTGGCCACGCCCGGCCCTCGGCGACAGGGCGCGGTATCTTACAGCAATCCCCGGCGCGGCTTAAGGGCTGGCCGGGGCAATCGTGGCTCGCGGCCCGGTCGGGCATCGGCGACGCGGAGCGCGGCGTCCGAGCCTGGCGCGAGGCGGGGCGCGCTCAGTCGTCGTCACCGGGCCGTCCCAAGCCGCCGGGGCCGGCGCCATGCGGGCCCTGGCGGGTGGTCATGGCTCGTCCAGCCAGCCGTCCAGGGTCGCCCGGGTCAGCTCGCCCACGTGCTGGGCGCGCGTCCGGCCCCGGGCGTCGAACAGCAGGGTGGTGGGCAGCCCCGGCGCCTCGCTTTCCACCATCAGCGACTGGCGGGGATCGAGCAGGGCGTGCGCGAAGGCCAGCCCCCGCTCGTCGAGGTAGCGGGCGACCGGCAGCAGCGCCTCGCCCTGGTTGATCACCACCACGGTGACATCGTCCCGGGCGTCGGCCTCGGCCAGCAGCGGCAGCTCGCGGCGGCAGGGTGGACACCAGGTGGCCCAGAGGTTGAGGATCACGCGCTCGCCGGCCAGCTCGTCCAGCCGGACCGTCTCGCCGTCGAGGTTCTCCAGCGCCAGCGGCGGCAGCTCGCGCAGGGCCGGGCCGCCCCCCAGCGGCGACCAGATCGCCAGCGCCAGCCACAGCAGCGAGGCCCCGAGGCTCAGCCCCAGGGCGCCGAGCAGGGCGCCGAGGCGGTCGCGCAGCGTCCAGGCGCTCCAGGCCATCGCCGCCAGCAGGCCGGCGACGCCCTGATAGCCCGGCTGCCAGAGCTTGAGGACGTCCAGGGGCGCGGCCTGGTAGGCGGCGAGATTCAGGGCGACATGCCCCAGCCGGGCGCCGACCAGCCAGGCGATCACCAGGCCGTTGAACCAGCGCGCGTGCCGCGCCCGGGGCAGGCCGAGCAGGAAGGCACTGGCGGCGAGCAGCAGCAGGGCGCAGGCGAGGGCGTAGAGGCGGGGCAGCGGCAGCAGCACGGGCCCCAGGGCGATGGCGTCCATGGCGGGAGATCTCTCGGGAGGGTCGGCGCGTGATGCCGGACCGGGTACACTGGGCGACTTCGTCCCGCCAAGCCTACTGCCGGCCGGCGGGGCTGTCATCCGGCAGCTTGCCAGCGGGAGCGCTCATGGCACGACAGGCCTTCGATACCCTGCGGGCCCTGGCCATCGCCAGCCAGGCCCTCGGCTTCATCCTCATCATCACCCTGGAGACCGTGCTCGGCGATGCGGCGCGTCCCTGGCAGGGCTGGACCCTGGCCGCCATGGTGGCCGCCGCCCTGTGGATCGCCCTGGTGCGGCTGTACCGGCGCAACAAGGCTCGCAAGGCCCGGGCACGGCGCCTGGCCGAGGGCGACGACGACTGCCCCGGGGCTTGATCGGGATCAAGCCGGCGCGCCCGGATGCTGGCCCGCCGGCCGCAAGCGGCTAGGCTGATGACAGGGCCCCGGCGGGCGTGCCGGCCGGGGCGATCGGGGTCGTGAGCGGCCACCCTCGGCCGCCGCGACCGCAGGCCATCGGGCGGGCCCGGCCCTCCCGTCTCGTCGTCCGCCAGGGGATCACCATGTACCAGTCGCTGCTCGTGCCCGTCGATGGCTCCGCCCACTCCGCCAAGGCCCTGGGCGTGGCCGCCCAGCTGGCCAGGGGCGCCTCGACCCGCCTCATCCTGCTCGCCGTCGCCGAGTTCCCGCCCGGCAACATGGGGCTGTTCACCGGCGGCACCCCGGAGCCCTTCACCGAGGAGGATCGCGAGAAGCTGGCCGCCGCGATGCGCCAGGACGCCGAACAGGCCCTGAAGCGGGTGCGCGACCGGGTCGACCTGGAGGGGCTCGACGTGGAGGCGCTGATCCGCCAGGGCCCGCCGGCTCACTGCATCGTCGACGAGGCCCGCAAGTTCGGCGTCGACGCCATCGTCATGGGCAGCCGCGGGCTGAGCGATATCCGCGGCATGCTGGTCGGCAGCGTCTCCCACAAGGTCAGTCACGTCGCCGACTGCACGGTCATCACCGTGGCCTGAGCGCCGGCGCGGGGAGCCTCCTGGCGGGGCGCCCGCCCCTTCAGTCGGCGCCCGGGTCGACGGCGGCGTAGGCCACCATCTCGACGCGCATCTCCTCCCGGGCGAAGCCGGAGACGATGATGGCCGCCCGGTTGGGGTAGGGCTCGCGCACGTACTCGGCGTAGACCCGGTTGACCGTGGCCAGGTCCTCCCGGGCGGTGACGTAGATCAGCACCTGGGTCAGCGCCTCCGGGCCGGCGCCCGCCTTCTCCAGGGTGTGGATCAGGTTGTCCAGGGTCTGGCGGGTCTGGGCCTCGATGCCGCCTTCCACCACCTGGCCATCGGCGCCGATGGGGATCTGGGCGGTGAACAGGATGCCGTTGCCGACGACGGCCCATTCCAGGGGCGCCTTGGCGGCGAAGAGATCGGTGCTTACGGGGTGAATCATCGCTCGGTGTCTCGTCTCAGTCGTTGTCGTGGGTGCCGGCACCGGCGCCCTCGCGGGAGGCGTCGGTGGCCTCCACCAGCATGCGGGTGGCGAGGTGCTTGAGGCGTTCCCAGACGGCCTCGTCGACCTCGATGCCCTCTTTCAGTGCCTGGTTGCGGCAGGCCAGCAGGTCCGATTCGTCGTGGCGCGCCAGCAGGTCGTAGCGGTAGTCGGAGCGCATCGCCGGCAGCAGGTCCACGTGGTTGGCCATCACCAGGGTGATGCCGTCGTTGGGTTCGTTCTCCTCCGGCACCTCCTGCACCGCGTAGACGCGGATCTCCGGCGCCGAGCCGTTGGCCCGGAAGCCCACCACCTGCTCGGTCAGCGGCTGCTGGACGTTGCGCCAGAAGGCGGTGACGTTCATGCCGCGGCCGGCCAGCCGAGCCAGGTAGCCCATGATCAGCTGGCGGTTGTGGCAGTGGCGGATCTTGGTCACCGAGAGGCCCCGGGCCCGGGCCTTGGCGAAGCCGAGTTCCAGGGCCAGGGTGGAGCTTCTCAGCACGCTCTGGCCATGGCCGTCGATCACCGCCAGGTCGCCGTCCTGGTAGAGCACGCTGGGCAGCTCGTCGGGATCCTCGTCGAGCAGGAAGTCCAGGCCGCGGTTCAGGGCGGCGAGGCCGCCGAGGCCGAAGCACTGCATCCAGGCGACCATGTCGGCGGCGTCCGCCGCGTCGCCCTCCTCGAAGCCCATGCCGATGAAGGCCTTGCGACACAGGCCCTGCAGCTCGTTGTAGGACGCCTTCATGATGCCTCTCCTGCGCCTTGCGGTTGTGCCTGCCCGATGCCCTCGGGCTCCAGCGGGAAGCTCCAGTCGTCGAAGTCGGCCAGGTCCCGGGGCTCGGCGTTGAGTTCCTCGACCAGGGGCGCGCCCTGGAAGAGGGTGATGCGTACCCAGCGATCCGACTTGGGATCGAAGCGGCTGGCGCCGAAGAAGGCCAGCTTGGTGCGCAGTAGGTGCATGGGCTTCATGTCCCGGTGCCAGAGGTTGGCGCGGATCTCGCCGTAGGGCGTCTCCACCATGGTCTGGATGCGGCGCACGATATCCTTATGCCGGGGGTGGGCGATCAGGAACTCCACCACCAGGGCGCGGGGGTTGGCCTCCAGGAACTCGGAGAGCACCCCGTGGGTGTGGTGGACCCGGGGGGCGATGGCCAGCGGCAGCTCCTTCTCGGAGCCGGGCTCCTCGCCGCGCACGCCGAGCCGCGGCTCCTCCTTCTCGGCGGAGCGATACCAGAACCAGTGACAGGCCTCGGGGCGCTCGAAGTCCTCGGCCAGGGCCCAGTCGTAGTGGGTCTCGATCAGCTGCTTGAGGCGCACCAGCGGCATGTCCGGGGTCAGCTCCAGCCCCTCCTCGGTGCCCATCCGGTCCTCCAGCGGGTCGACCCGCTCCGGGTAGAGCTCGATCAGCAGGGTGTTGACCAGCTCCTGGGCCTCCAGGGGCAGGGTGCGCGCGCTCCAGGCCACCAGCTGTTGCCAGAGGTCCGGCTCCAGCGGCACCTCCTCGAGCCAGGCGATGACCTCCGGCAGGGCCACCACGACGGCGGCGTTGCGCGCGCCCTGGTCGGCGTCCTCGGCCACCGTCTGGGACAGGTGGCGCATGGCGCGCCGGGTCAGGGCGATCAGCCGACGGCGGCTGTCCTCGTCCGGCGTCTGCGCCAGGGCCAGGGACAGGGCGGTCTCCCGACAGGTCACCCACTGCTGGATCAGCTGGGGGTGATTGATCAGGAAGGGCGCCATGCCGAGCCCGGTGGAGTTGCCGATGCCCAGGTAGCGGCGCAGCTCGGTGGCCATGGGCACCGCGGTCTCGGGGGCCCGGCGGCGGGCGATATGCTCCACCTGCTCGATGGAGAAGTGGCGCAGCAGGTAGACCGCCAGCATCTGGGCCGAGAAGGGGCGCTGGAAGTCGGGGTTGTCCTGAAGGCGCACGAAGTCGGCGATGCCGAACTTGCCGTTGCCGTAGACCGCCGTGGTCCGGTAGAGGTAGCCGACCCGGGTCAGCCAGGCCGGGTCGGGCTGCTCGCCGGCGGACAGCGCCTCCACGAAGTGGGCGAAGTTGCGCAGGCTGCGGTTGGCCCGGGACAGCACCAGCAGCCGCGGGTGCTGGCGCCCGGCCTCCTGCAGCGGCACGTTGGCGGCCATCTGCTCGAGCAGGGCGTCGTCCACGTCGCCCTCGACCACCCCGAAGGTGACGTCCCAGGCCTGGGCGATCACCCGGTCGGAGCGCTGTTCAGGCTCCAGGTGCTGGGAGAAGATCACGCCGTGATAGCGGCCCTGGGGCGTCTGCAGCCGATAGATGGCGATGCCGTGCCCCTGGGCGTCCAGGTCGAAGCGAGCGCGGCTGATCTGCCAGCGCTGGCGGGCCATCTGGCGGACCAGGCTGCGCACGAAGCTCAGGCGGCTGGCCGGCAGGCTGCCCAGCCGCTCCAGGTCCATGACCTCCTCGGCGGGGCGCAGCGGCACCGGAGCGGCGGTCGGGTAGGCGAACTCAGTCATGCGCTTGCTCCAGCTTGCGGCGCGTGGACAGGCCCTGGGCACGGGCCATGGCATAGGCGGCCTGGGGGCCGGTCCACAGGGACGGGAGCAGCACCAGCGACACCGGGATGGCGGTGAGCACGATGAACTGCTGCAGCACGCTGATCTGCCCGGCGCCCATGTACAGCAGGATGCCCGCCATCAGCGCCATGGCGATGCCCCAGAAGGCGCGCACCAGGGTGCTGGGGCGGTCGTGGCCGGAGCCCACCACGGCGATGGCATAGCTCATGGAGTCGCCGGTGGTGGCGACGAAGATGGTGGTCAGCACCAGGATGGCCAGCGCCATCAGGGTGCCGCCGGGCAGCGCCTGAGCCACGGTCAGGGTGGCCACGTCGAACTGGAAGTTGTTGAGCGCCTCGGTCAGGTCGATGGCGCCGGTCAGCTGGTAGTGGATGCCGGAGCCGCCGAGCAGGGTGAACCAGACGGTGGTGGCGATCGGCGCCATCACCGCCACGGCCAGGATCATCTGGCGGATGGTGCGCCCCCGGGAGATGCGCGCCACGAAGATCGCCATCAGCGGGCCGTAGCCGATGAACCAGGCGAAGAAGAACACCGTCCACCACTGCATCCACCAGTCGGGCGCCGTCTCGGCGGTCATGGTGGCCATGGCGAAGAAGGAGGTCAGGTACTCGCCGACGCCCTGGGTGTAGGCGTTGGTGAGAAACAGCGTGGGGCCGAAGACGAAGATCACCGCGGCGATGGCCAGCGCCAGGAAGACGTTGAAGCGGCTGAGCAGCTGGATGCCGCGATGGATGCCGGTCACCGCCGAGGTCACGTAGACCCCGGCCAGGGCCACCAGGATCACCAGCTGGGTGCCGTAGCCCTCGGAGACGCCGAACAGCTCGTGCAGGCCGAAGCTCACCTGGGTGGCCAGGAAGCCGATCGGGCCCACGGTGCCGGCGACCACGGCGATCACGCACAGGGCGTCGACCACGCCGCCGAACCAGCCCGCCATGACCCGCTCGCCGAGCACCGGGTAGAGCAGGGTGCGGGGCTGCAGCGGCTGGCCCTTGTCGTAGTGGGAGTGGGCCAGCACCACCGCGGTCAGCGAGCCGAGCACCGCCCAGGCCAGGAAGCCCCAGTGCATGAAGGACTGGGCCAGGGCGCCGGCGACCGCCTCGGGCGTGCCGGCCTCGGTGGAGAACGCCGGCGGCGTGACCACGAAGTGGTAGACCGGCTCGCCGGCGGCGAAGAACACGCCGCCCCCGGCCAGCAGGGTGCACATGATGATCGACAGCCACTTGAAGGTGCTGATCTCCGGGGTGGCGCGGTTGCCGATCTTGGCGCTGGCGGCGGGGGAGAAGGCCACGCCGATGCCGATGAAGAAGGTCAGCAGCAGCAGCAGCTGGAAGTAGGAGCCGAGCGTGGCGGCGGTCCAGGCGAAGCCGGCGCCGATGGCGCCGGCCACCATGTCGATGTCATACAGCGACAGGGCGACGAACAGCAGGATGAACCCCACGCTGAGGGTCAGCACGATGGGGTCGCCCAGGCGGTGCTCCCGCGGCGCCTCGGCGGCCGCCGGGGTGGCGATATTGTGTTGTGTCATGTCGTTGGCCTCTGCGGATGGCCCCCTTCGGGGGCCTTTGTTGTTGTCCGATGGCGGGGCGGAGCGTCAGGCGGCGGCCTCCTCGGTCGCCGCGGCCGGGACGGCGGCGCGTTCCAGCAGCTCGATCCAGTTCTGGCCCATGACGCGCCGGATCGAGGCCTCGTCGAAGCCGCGCCGGCGCAGGCCCGCGATCAGGTTGGGGAAGTCGCGGCTGTCTCGCAGCCAAGGCAGCGGGCGGGGCCAGTCGGCGTTGGCCTTGCTGCCCTCGCCGTAGTCCATCTCCTTCGACCAGCGGCCGTTGCGCATCCATTCCAGCACCGAGGTGGGCTGGGCCTGGCACAGGTCGGTGCCGATGCCGATGTGCTCGATGCCCATCAGGTCGGCGGTGCGGGCGATCATGTCGCAGAAGTCCTCGAGGCTGCAGTCCGGCCCGTTCTTGAGGTGGAAGGGGTAGGCCGAGAAGCCGAGCAGCCCGCCGGACTCGGCGATCGCCGCCAGCACCCTGTCCGACTTGTTGCGCTTGGCCGGATGGAAGGAGGCCGGGTTGGCGTGGGAGATGATCACCGGCCGCTCGGAGAGCTCCACGGCCTCCAGGGTCGAGCGTTCGGCGCTGTGGGACATGTCGATGACCATGCCCACCCGGTTCATCTCGCGGATCACCTGGCGGCCGAAGCGGGTGATGCCGCTGTCCTCGGCCTCGTAGCAGCCGCAGGCCAGCAGGCTCTGGTTATTGTAGGTCAGCTGCATGATCAGCAGCCCCAGGTCGCGCATCACCGCGACCATGTCGATGTCGTCCTCGATGGGCGAGCAGTTCTGGGCGCCGAGGAAGATGCCCACCTTGCCGGCCTGGCGGGCGCGCTCGATGTCGCCCGCCTGCCGCACCGGCATGATCAGGTCGCCATGGGCCTCGAAGCGGCGATTCCACTCGCCCAGGCGCGACAGGGTCTCGCGGGTGTTCTCGTGATAGACCAGGGTGGCGTGGACGGCGTCGACGCCGCCCTCGCGCATCTGCTCGAAGATCTTCCGCGACCAGTTGGAGTACTGCAGGCCGTCGACGATCGGCATTTCCTGGGACATGGGGCGCCTCCTCAGGCCTTGACGTAGCAGGTCTTGACCACGGTGTAGAACTCGCGGGCGTAGCGGCCCTGTTCCCGGGGCCCGAAGCTGGAATCCTTGCGGCCGCCGAAGGGCACGTGATAGTCGGTGCCGGCGGTGGCCAGGTTGACCATCACGCAGCCGGTCTCGGCGCGAGCCTTGAAGTCGCTGGCGAGCTTCAGGGAGTCGGTGATGATGCCGGCGGTGAGGCCGAAGTGGGTGTCGTTGAGGGTGGCGATCGCCTCCTCGTAGTCGCGGACCTTGATCACGCAGGCGATCGGGCCGAACACCTCCTCGCGGTTGATGGCCATGTCGTTGGTGGTGTCGACGAACAGCGTCGGGGCCATGAAGAAGCCGTCGGTGTCGCGCTCCAGGCGCTCGCCGCCGAAGGCCAGGGTGGCGCCGTCGGCGCGGGCGCGCTCGACCCAGGCCAGGTTGGACTCCAGCTGGCGGGCGTCCACGGCGGGGCCGATGTGCACGCCGTCCTCCAGGGCGTGGCCGACCCGGACCGTCTTCAGCTTGTCGATCAGCTTGTCGACGAAGGCGTCGTGGACCGCCTCGGTGACGATGAGGCGCGAGGAGGCGGTGCACTTCTGGCCGGTGCCGGAGTAGGCGCCGGCGAAGGCGGCCTCCACGGCCAGGTCCAGGTCGGCGTCGTCGGCGACGATCAGGGCGTTCTTGGAGCCCATCTCCAGCTGGCACTTGACCAGGTTGCCGGCGGTGGCGGCGGCCACGCGGCGGCCCACGTCCAGGGAGCCGGTGAAGCTCAGGGCATCGATCTCGGGGCTCGAGATCAGCGCGTCGCCGACGCTCGAACCCGGGCCCATCAGCAGGTTGAAGGTGCCGGCGGGCAGCGCCTGGCGGCTGATGATCTCGGTCAGCGCCCAGGCGCTGGCCGGCACCAGGTTGGCCGGCTTGAAGATCACCGCGTTGCCGAAGGCCAGCGCCGGGGCGATCTTCCACACCGCGGTGGCCATGGGGAAGTTCCAGGGGCTGATGATGCCCACCACGCCCACCGGCTCGCGGCGGGTGTCGACCTCGATGCCCGGGCGCACGGAGTCGACCCGCTCGTCGATCTGGCGCAGCACCTCGGCGGCGTAGTAGTGGAAGAACTGGCCGGAGCGATAGACCTCGCCGACGCCCTCGGCCAGCGCCTTGCCCTCCTCCCGGGCGAGCAGGCGGCCGAGCTCGTCCTTGCGGGCGATCAGCTCGTCGCCGATGGCCATCAGCACGCCGTAGCGCTGTTCGAGGCCGCTGTGGCGCCATTCGGCCAGGCCGCGCTGGGCCGCGGCGATGGCCTCGCCCACCTGGGCGACATCGGCCTGGGCATACTCGCCGATCGCGTCGCGGGTGTCGGAGGGGTTGAGGTTGGTGACGCTGCCCTGGCCGTCGATCCAGGTGCCGTCGATGTAGAGAGAATGAACGTGGGACATGGGGACCTCCTGTGAGACGTTGCCGTCATGCTAGGCGAGGGCCCAATATAAGGATAATCAATAATAAAGATTCGATGATCAGGTTTTCTTACCATCGACGGGGAGGCGCCATGCTGCCGGAACTCAAGATCCAACCCCTGCGCTATGTGTTGGCCATCGTCGACGCCGGCGGCTTCCATGCCGCCGCTCGCCAGCTGCATCGCACCCAGCCGGCGGTCTCCATGGCGGTGCGCGAGCTGGAGCAGCGCCTGGGCGAGCCGCTGTTCGAGAAGGGCGGCAAGGCGACCCTCACGCCCTTCGGGGCCTATTGCCTGCCGCGTTTCCGGGAGCTGATCAACCAGCACGACCGCCTGAGCCGGGAGCCCAGGTCCAGAAGCAGGCCGGCCATGTCGACATGGCGGCGGTGCCCTCGGTGGCCAGCCGCCTGATGCCGCGGCTGCTCAACGACTTCATCCTGCGCTATCCGGCGCTAAAGGTCAGCCTGCAGGACGGCAACGCCGACTTCGTCCGCCGCCTGGTCGCCGGCGGCGAGGTCGAGCTGGGGATCACCAGCCTCTGGCAGCGGGACGACGACCTGGCCTTCACCCCGCTGATGCGCGATGCCGTGGGCGTGGTATGCCGGGATGACCACCCCCTGGCGGACCAGGCGGCGCTGGGCTGGGAGGCGCTGCAGGGGCAGGTGTTGATCCGCAACGGCACCTCGCGGCTGCTGGAGGGCACCGACGCCGAGCCGCTGCTGGCGCAGAGCGCCTTCGACATCTCCAACATGATCTCGCTGACCGCCATGCTGGTGGCGGGGATCGGCATCACGACCCTGCCGCGGCTGGCCTTTCCCGAGGAATACGAGCGGCTGCGCTTCATCCCGCTGGAGGACCCGTGGGTGGAGCGCGAGCTGGGCCTGCTGCGCGCCGGGAACCGCAGCCTGTCCCCGGCGGCCCAGGCCATGGAGGCCTTCGTGATCGAAGCGCTCGGCGAGCGGGCCGCGGACTGAGTCCGGCGGGGATCAGCCCCGGGCGGCCGGCGCCGCCTCGCGCCAGCAGGGCATCGCCCAGCCGCGCTGCCTGGCCACCGCCGCCAGGGTGGCGTCCGGGTGGATGGCGTGCGGCCGGTCCACGGCCTCGAGCAGCGGCAGGTCGTTGCGGGAGTCCGAATAGCCCCAGGACTCGCGCACCGCGGCGCCGTCCAGCCATTCGCTGAGGGCGCGCAGCTTGCCGTCGCGGAAGGTGCGGGTGCCCGCCGCCCGGCCCGTGTAGCGGCCGTCGACCACCTCCAGGTCGGTGGCCAGGGCGGCGTCGCAGCCCAGCCGCCGGGCCAGGGGGGCGACCAGCTGGGCCGTCGAGGCGGAGATGATCAGCGTGCGGTGGCCCTGGCGGCGGTGCCAGTCGAGCCGCGCCCGCCCGCCGGGGAACAGCCGCGGCAGCACCCGAGCCTCCAGGCAGGCCGTCACCTCCTGGGCCACCTCGCGCACCGGGCGGCCGGTCAGGGGCGCCAGCAGGAAGGTCAGGTGCGCCTCGAAGTCCAGGGTGCCGGCGGCGTAGTCGGCCATGTGGGCGGCCCAGGTCGCGCGGTGGGTCGCGGCGTCGGCGATCCAGCCGCGCTCGATCAGCCACTGGTTCCACAGTCCGGTGATGTCGCCGTCGAGCAGGGTGTCGTCCAGGTCGAACAGGGCCAGGCTCAGCCCCTCGGGTGTCGCGCTCATGCGTCCAGCTCCTGCACCTCGTCCAGATCCGCGTGCACCGTCACCCCGGCTCCCTCGCCCAGCAGGTGGCGCGTGCTGCGGTTGAGTTCGTCCACGTTCAGGCGCATCCCCTGGCAGTCCACCTCGTAGCGCACGACGCTGCCCAGCAGCCGGCGTCGGCGGATGATGCCCGGGCAGCCCGGGCCCGGACGCACGGGAAGTGTCCCGCGGGCCGGGCCGTCGTCCTCGTCGGGCACCAGGTAGAGCGCCTCCGGTCGCAGGGCGATCCGCGGGACGGCGCTCGGGCGGCCCACCAGGGGGCGGGCCCGCTCGGCCTCGAGCAGGTTGTAGTGTCCCATGAAGCCCGCCGCATGGCGATTCGCCGGCCGGGTGTAGAGGGCCTCGGCGTCGCCCTGCTGGAGGATGCGCCCCTCGTGCATCAACAGGATCCGGTCGGACATCAGCAGGGCCTCCTCCTGGTCGTGGGTGACGAACAGGGTGGTCAGGCCGAGGCTCTGCTGGATGTCGCGGAGCTGGTCGCGCAGGTGACGGCGGATGCGCGCGTCCAGCGCCGACAGCGGCTCGTCCATCAGCAGGATGTGCGGCTCGACCACCAGGGCGCGGGCCAGGGCGACCCGCTGGCGCTGGCCGCCGGAGAGCTGGTGGGGATACTTGCGCGCCTGGTCGGCGAGCTCCACCAGGCGCAGCGCCTCCTCGACCCGGCGCTGGCGCTCCTCCCGGGGCACCCGTTGCATGCGCAGCCCGAAGGCCACGTTGTCCTCGACCCGCAGGTTGGGGAAGAGCGCATAGTGCTGGAAGACCATGCCGATGCCGCGCCGCTGGGGCGGCAGCGCCGTGATGTCCCGGCCGTCCACCACCAGCCGCCCCCGGTCGAGGGGCGTCAGGCCGGCGAGGGCGCGGAGCAGGGTCGACTTGCCGCAGCCGGAGGGGCCGAGCAGGGTGACGAACTCGCCCCGGGCGATCTCGGCGTCGATGCCCTCGAAGACCCGGGTGGTGCCGAAGCGCTTGGCCAGGCCCTCGAGGCGCAGGTAGCCCCGGGCGGCCTGCCGGTCGCGCCGCAGGCCCCGGATCAGGCCGTCCCGCTCGGGGACGTCGTCGCGGGTGAAGGGCATCGACACGGGGGCGCCGGGCAGGGCGCCGGTGGTCATGGTAGGCGTCATGGGGCGGTGTCCTTGGCATGGCCGGCCTGGCGGTTGCCCAGCCAGGTCAGCAGCAGGGTGAAGGCGAACAGGGTGATGACCAGGGCGCTGGTGAAGTGGCCGCTCTCGCCGCGCATGTTGTTGAGGTAGACCTGCAGGGTCTCGAAGCGGGTGCCCACCAGCATGTTGGCGAACACGAACTCGCCGGCGAGGAAGGAGAACGACAGGAAGATGGCGATCTGCACCCCGACCCGGATATTGGGCAGCACCACCAGGAAGAAGGCCTGCAGCGGGCCGGCGCCCAGCAGGCGGGCGGCGTCCTGAAGCGCCGCCACGTCGATGGCGCGCAGGCCGTTGGCGATGGCCCGGTACATGAAGGGCAGCACGATGGTGAAGTAGGTGGGGATCAGGATCCAGGGCGTGCCCACCAGCGGCAGCGGCCCGCCGGCGTAGAGCTGCAGCAGGCCCACCGACGAGACCACCGGTGGCACCGCGAAGGGCATCAGGATCAGGCCGTTCATCCAGGCGTCCAGGCGCGGGTAGCGGGTATGCGCCAGGAAGGCCACCGGCACCACCAGCACCAGCGATAGCGCCAGGGCGCCGGTGGCCACCAGCAGCGAGCGGGCGAAGGCGGCCAGGAACCGCGGCGTGGTCCACAGCTCGGCGAACCACCTCAGGGTCAGGGCGTCCGGCAGCAGGCTGGCGCCCCAGCTCGCCGCCAGGGCATAGCCCAGGGTGGCCACCAGCGGCAGCGCCAGAAGGGTGAACACCGCGACCACCACCAGGCCGTGGGCGGAGGGCAGGGTCAAGCGGCGGGCGCCGGGCCGCGCCAGGGCGAGATCAGCGTTCGGCGACATGGTAGCTCCTGCGCAGCAGCCATTGCTGGATCAGGGTGACCACCGCCAGCAGCGCCACCAGCACCAGTGCCAGGGCGCTGGCCAGGTTCGGCTGCAGGAAGAGGTCGCCGGAGACCAGGTTGGCGATGCGGATGGTCATCAGGTTGTAGCTGGTGTTGACCAGGGCGTAGACGGTGGCATAGGCGCCCATGGCGTTGGCCAGCAGGATGGTCAGGGTGCCGGCCAGGGCCGGCCACAGCACCGGCAGGCCGACGTGCCACCAGTAGCCTAGACGCCCCGCGCCGAGCAGGCTGGCCGCCTCCCGCCAGTCCGGGCGCAGGCCGCCGAAGGCGGGAAACAGCAGCAGGATGCCCAGCGGGATCTGGAACCAGGTGTAGATGACGATCAGCCCGGCCTTCGAGTAGAGGTTGAAGTCCTCGATCACCCCCAGGCGCTGCAGGGCCAGGGTCAGCACCCCGTTGGCGCCCAGCAGGATGATGAAGGCGAAGGCCAGGGGCACGCCGGCGAAGTTGCTGGTCATGTTGGTGAAGGCCACCATCAGCCGCCGCAGCCGGCCGTCGGTGCGGGTCAGGCTGTGGCAGGTGAGGGTGGCGATGACCAGGCCCAGCAGGCTCGAGACCAGCGAGATCTCCAGGCTGCGCCAGATCGCCTGGCGGAAGAAGGGCGAGCCGGCGATCTCCCGGAAGTGGTCCAGGCCCCAGCCGTCGCCGACCCGGAAGGCGCTCACGCCGACCCAGGCCAGCGGCGCCAGCTGGAAGGCCGCGAAGACCACCGCGAAGGGCGCGAGCCACAGCAACGCGGGGGAGAGGCGGCTCATGACGTCGCGCTCCCGCCGGCCAGCAGCTCGGGGTGGTGGGGCTTGTCGTGGCCGAGGCCCAGCAGGCTGGCCAGGGAGCCGCACAGCCGGGTCTGCTCCAGGCGCTCCACCGGGCGGTGGGCGAAGGCCTCGCCGAAGGTCCACAGCGGAACCCGGCGCTCCTCCACGAGGGTGCCGGAATGGGAGCGGTCGGCGTTCATGCCGTGATCGGCGGTGACCATCACCTGGTAGCCCTCTGCCAGCCAGCCGGGCAGGTAGTCGGCTAGGGCGATGTCGGCGTGGCGGGCGGCGTTGCGGTACTGGGGCGAGTCGCCGCCGTGGCGGTGGCCGGCGTCGTCGATGTTCATGCTGTGCACCAGCAGGAAGTCGGGATCCTGGCGACGGCGCAGGGCCTCGGCGTCGCTGAACAGGTGATCGTCGGGGTAGTGGTCCTGCCAGTAGAAGAGGCCCGCCTGGATGGCGCTCTCGGCGTCCTCGTGGAAGCGGTGCCGGGTGCGGTCGAAGGGGGCGGCCAGGTAGAGCTCGCTGACCCAGTGGTAGGCCGCCGCCGCGGTGCGCCGGCCCTGGCGCACCGCCAGGTCGAACAGGCTCGTGCCGCGGGAGCGACGCACCACCTGGTTGTGGACCACCCCGGAATCCACCGGCCGATCGCCGGTGAGCAGGCATTCGTAGAGCGGCCGCGACATGGCGGGCAGCTCGCATTCCAGGCTGTGGTAGCTGCCGCGGCCGGCCTCGCACAGGGCATGCAGGTGCCCCATGGCATGCCGGCCGACGGCATGGTTGAGGCCGTCGAGGACGACCAGGATCACGCGGTGTGACATGACGGACTCCGGGCCGCTTCCCGGGGCGGGAAGCGGCGATGGTGGACGGGGCGCGGGATTACTGCTGGTGGATCAGCACCCGGGACTGCCACTGGCGCGGCAGCTCGCGGGCGCTCTGCTCCCAGGCGGCGAAGTCCTGGATCGGCCGGGCGTTGGCGTACTGTTCGTTGGGCAGCAGCCTGTCGGCGATCGCCTCGGGCAGGGTCAGGTGCTCGGCGCGGATCGGCCGGGCATAGCCCTCGGCCAGGTTGAACTGGCCCTGGTCGGAGAGGATGTACTCCCGGGCCAGCCTGGCGGCATTGGGGTGCGGGGCGTGGCGGTTGATGATGGTGGCGTAGCCGGAGGTCACCGAGGCGTCGGCGGGGATCACCACCTCGAAGGTGTCGCGATCGATCCGGTCACGGTAGTTCAGGGCGTTGAAGTCCCACAGCAGGGCCACCTCGACCTCGCCCTTCTCCAGGTTGGCGATGCTCGGCTCGGCCAGGGAGAGGCGCCCCTGCTCGGCCAGCTCGGCGAACACCGCCAGCCCCGGAGCGAGGTCGCCCTCGTCGCCGCCATTGGCGTAAGCGGCGGCCAGCACGGCGTTGTTGGCCTGGGAGGCCTGGCCCACGGCGCCCACCGAGACCGCGTAGTCGCCCTCGCTCAGGTCGGCGAAGGCGGCGGGGCGCTGCGCCTCGGGCACCAGGTCCTTGTTGATCATCAGCGCGATGGTGCCGGTGTAGCCCAGCATCCAGTGACCGTCCTCGTCCTTCGCCCAGTCGGGGATCTCGTCCCAGGTGGTGGGCTTGTAGGGCTGGGTGACGCCCTGCTGGACGGCGATCGGGCCGAAGGCGAAGCCCACGTCGCCGATGTCGGCGGTGGCGTTCTCGCCCTCGGCCTTGAACTTGGCGACCTCCTCGGCGGAGCTCATGTCGGTGTCCATGTGGGCGAGACCGTACTCGGCCTCCAGGTCGGCCCAGGTGTCCTGCCAGTTGGCCCAGGTGTCGGGCATGCCGACGCTGTCGACGCGGCCTTCCGCCTGGGCGGCCTCGATCAGGGCGGACAGCTCGCGGTCAGCGGCCTGGGCCGGGCCGGCGACGAGGGTGGTGCCCAGGGCGCAGCCCAGGGCGAGACGGGTAAGCAGCGGACGAGACGGTTTCACGGCGAGGCTCCATGCGGTGAACGGATGTGGCGATACTCGGGAAGCCGGTCATCTGGTCTAGTTCAGTTTGGCCGACAGGGCGCACTCTAGGCGCCGAACATGACGGCTCGGTGTCAGTTCGATGGCAGGGTCGTGTCCGCTACCCCCCCCCCCCTTGTTTTCCCGGTTTTCCCGGCGTGCGCCGGCTGTCATCAGGCTGACATCCGGCCTTCGCTAGACTGTCGCCGTTTTGCCATCTCCCCTGTCATGGCAATATTGATCTAGACCAGAAGTCCAGCCAGCGAGCCCTTGCCATGCCCCCTTCCGCCGAGTGTCGTTCCTCCGCGCCGGATGCCGTCCTGACGCCCCAGGCGCGCGGCCTGCACCAGGCCCTGCTGGCCATGCTGGCGGAGGAGCCGCCGGTCGGCGGCCGGCTGCCCTCGGAGCGGCAGATGATGGCGCGTTTCGCCACCACCCGGATCACCCTGCGCGAGGCGCTGACCCAGCTGGAGGCCGAGGGGCGCATCTATCGGGAGAATCGGCGCGGCTGGTTCGTCTCGCCGCCGCGGCTGCGCTACGACCTGCTGGCGTGCCTGCCGTTTCGCGAGATGGTCGAGTCCCAGCAGCGCCGCGCCGAGACGACGCTGCTCGAGGCCGGCGAGGTGCCGGCCCCGGCGCTGGTGGCGAGACGCCTGGGGCTGGCGGAAGGCGCGCCGGTCTACCGGATCGTCCGGGCTCGGCGGATCGACGGGCGGCCGGTGCTCTACGTGGCGCATCACCTGCGCCGCGAGTGCTTTCCGGGCATCCTCGACCATGACCTGGCGGCGTGCTCGCTCACCGATCTCTATCGTCGCGAATACGCCATCCGCGTCGGCCGGGTCAGCTTCGAACTGGGCACCACCGTGCTCGACGAACGGGCCGCCGAGGCGCTGCGGGCCGCGCCCGGCAGCCCGGCCCAGCGCATCACCCGCATCAATCACGACCAGAACGGCCGTGCCGTGGACTGCGACGACGAGTACTGGCGCCACGACGCCATCGAGTTGACGCTCAGCGCCGCGCCGCAAGGGCGAGACTAGGCTCGGAAACGACGCCGCCCCGACCCAAGGGCCGGGGCGGCGCGATCCGAATGGTCGGCGGCCGTCAGTCCGCCGGGCCGATCAGGTGCTTGACCTCCAGGTAGCCGGCCAGGCCCCAGGGCCCCAGCTCGCGGCCGATGCCGCTGATCCCGAAGCCGCCCCAGCCGGCCTCCGGCAGCACCAGCTGCTCGCCGTTGACCCAGACGCTGCCGGCGCGCAGCGCCCGGCCGACCCGCCGGGCTCGCTCGGCATCGCCGGCGATCACGGTGGCGGCCAGGCCGAAGGCGCTGTCGTTGGCCAGCGCGATCGCCTCGTCCTCGCTCGCCACGCTTCGCGCGCAGAGCACCGGGCCGAAGATCTCCTCCCGCCACAGCCGGCTGTCGACGGGAACGTCGCGGTACAGGGTCGGGGCGACGAACTCGCCCCGGGCGGGCGGCTCGCGGTGGCGGGCGTCGCGCACCGCCGTGAGCCCCTCCTCGGCGGCGATCGCCAGGTAGCCTTCCACGGCGGCGCGCTGGCGGGCACTGGTCATGGGGCCCATGTCGGTGTCGTCGGCCAGCGGATCGCCCAGGCGGAGGGCGTCGATGCGGCTGGCCAGGGCCGCGTAAAGGGGTTCGGCCAAGGACTCGTGGACGATCAGCCGCGAGGTGGCCGAGCAGATCTGGCCGGAGTTGAAGTAGATGCCGGCCATCACCCAGTCGGCGGCGGCCTCCACCTCGGCGTCGTCGAGCACCAGGATCGGCGACTTGCCGCCGAGCTCCAGGGATACGCCCCGCACGCCCTCGGCGGCGGCGCGCATGACCTTCTCGCCCACGGCGTTGCTGCCGGTGAAGGACAGCTTGTCCACCCCCGGGTGGGCGGTGAGCGGGGCGCCGATGCCCTCGCCGTCGCCGTGCACCAGGTTGAGCACCCCGGCCGGCAGGCCGATCTCGAGCGCGATCTCGGCGACGGCCTGCTCGGGCAGCGGCGTGACCTCGGAGGGCTTGAAGACCACCGTGCAGCCGGCGGCCAGCGCCGGGGCGAGCTTCCAGGCGCTGGTCACCAGCGGGAAGTTCCAGGGCGTGATCAGGCCGACCACGCCGGCCGGGTCCTCGTAGACATGCGCCTCGACGCCGTCCATGGCGTGCTCGACGCGGCGGCCCTGACGGGCCTCCAGGGCCCGGGCCTGGCCGGCGTAGTAGCGGTAGCAGGCGATGGCGTCGTCCAGGTCGATGCCGGCCTCGGCCAGCGCCTTGCCGTTATTGGTGGCCGACAGGCGCATCAGCGCCTCGCGCCGCTCGACGAGGGCCTCGGCGAAGGCCTCCAGGTAATCGGCCCGGTGGCTGCCGCCCAGCGCCTGCCAGTCGGGCAGGGCGCGGCGCGCGGCGGCCACCGCGGCGTCGACGTCGGCCGGGGCGCCGGTGGTGACCTCGGCGATCCGGCACTGGCGATAGGGATCGGTCACCGCCAGGGATCGCTTCCCCCGGGAGGGAATCCAGTGATTGTCGATAAACTGCTCGGTCAGTCGTTGCACGATAAGGCTCCGAATCCGGAATCAGGCATGGGCGACGGCCTCGGCCCAGGCCGCGGCGTCGACCTCGATCAGCAGCGGGCCGTCGGCGGGGCGGGCGGCGAGGGCCTCGGCCAGCTCGCCGGGGTCGGCGACGCGGGCGGCCGGGCAGCCGAAGCCGCCGGCCACGGCCGGGAAGTCCGGCGCCTGGATGTCGACGCCGAGGCGGGTGACCCCGGCGTCGTCCATGAAGCGGCGGATCTCCTCATAGCCCTGGTTGTGCCACAGCAGGATCACCACCGGCAGGCGCTCCTCCACCGCGCAGGCCAGCTCCGGCAGGGTGAACATCACGCCGCCGTCGCCGACCAGCGCCACCACCGGCAGGTCGGGGCGGGCGAGGCTGGCGCCCAGGGCCGCCGGCAGGCCGTAGCCCAGGGTGCCGTAGCCGGTGGAGGCATTGAAGAAGCGCCGCGGCGCCGGCTGGGCGACCAGGTGGTTGGCGGCGTAGGTGGTGGCGCAGGAATCGCCGACCAGGATCGCCTCGGGCAGGGCCTCGCGCAGGGTCTCGAACAGCGGCGCATAGGGCGCGAAGGCCGGATCCCGCTCGAGTCCCAGGGCCTCCCGCACGGCCCGGGCGCGTTCGGCGCCGCCGCGAGCCCGACGGGGGCCTGCGAGGCGCGCCGCCAGGGCCTCGAGGGCCGAACCCGCGTCGGCCACCAGGGCCAGGTCGGCGGCCTGGTTGCGGGCCAGCTGCTGGGCATCCACGTCGATGCGGATCAGCCGGCCGCCGAGCACGAAGCCGTCGTCGAACACCACGTCGTAGTCGGTCTCGCCGAGCTCGGTGCCGATGGCCAGCACCACGTCGGCGTCGTGAGCCAACTCGCGCACCGCCGGCAGCGAGGCGTTGGCGCCCAGGTCCAGCGGGTGGTCGCGGCCCAGCAGGCCCTTGGCGTTGATGGTGGTGACGGCGGGGGCGTCCAGCGACTCGACCAGTGAGCGGGCGGCCTCGGGGGCGTCCACGCAACCGCCGCCGAGCAGCACCAGCGGACGCGAGGCGTCCTCCAGCCAGGCGGCGGCCTCGGCGAGCGCCCCGGGATCCGGGGTGGCCTTGGCCAGGGCGGGGCGCGCGACGCGACGCGGCGGGGTGACCGGGGCGTCGAACAGGTCGATGGGAATCTCGATGTGCACCGGCCCCGGGCGCGCGCCCTCGAACACCGCGAAGGCGCGGGCCAGCGCCTCGGGCAGGCCGTCCGGGTCGAGCAGGGTATGGCTGAAGCGCGACACCCCGGCCAGCAGCTGCTGCTGGCTGGGCAGCTCGTGGAGCCGGCCCTGGCCACGGCCCAGGGTGTCGCGTCGATTGACGCTGGAGATCACCAGCATCGGCACCGAGTCGGCCAGCGCCTGGGCCATGGCGGTGGCGATGTTGGTCATGCCGGGCCCGGTGATGATGAAGCATACCCCGGGCTTGCCGGTGGCCCGGGCGTAGCCGTCGGCCATGAAGCCGGCGCCCTGCTCGTGGCGCGGCGTGACGTGGCGGAGGCCGCTGGCCTCGCCGCCGGCGAGCTCGCGGTAGAGCTCGATGGTGTGCACCCCGGGGATGCCGAAGACGGTCTCCACCCCGTAGGCGTCGCGCAGCAGGCGGATCAGCAGCTGGGCGCAGGTCATGGGCGTTGCTCTCTCAGGGTTCAGGCTCTCGCGGTTCATGGGGATCCCCTCAGCCGACCAGCCAGTGGCCCATCACGACGATGATCGGCAGGGTGATGGCGGTGCGCAGCAGGAAGATGACCACCAGTTCCCACAGCTTGAGCGGGATCTTCGACTTGAGCAGCAGGGCGCCGATCTCCGACATGTAGATCAGCTGGGTCAGCGACAGGCAGGCGATCACGAAGCGGGTCAGCTCGCTCTCGATGTCGCTGGCCAGCACCGCCGGCAGGAACATGTCGGCGAAGCCCACCAGGGTCGCCGGGGCGGCGGCCTCGGCCTCGGGAATCCGCATCCACTCCAGCACCGGCACCATGGGCGTGGCCAGCCAGGTGAACAGCGGCGTGAACTCGGCGAGCACCAGCGCCACGGTGCCGATGGCGATCACCAGCGGCAGCAGGCCGAAGAAGATATCGGCGACGTTGAACAGCGCGAGCCGGGCCAGCTTGAGCGGGCCGGGCGCGGTCTCGGCACGGGCCACCGCCATGCCCAGGCTGTAGCGCAGCAGGTTCTGGTCGCCGGTGTTCTCCTCGGCGATCCGGCAGCCCGCCGGCTCGTGATAGGTGTTCGGCTTGCGCGACAGCGGCGGCAGGCGCGGCACGATCACCGCGGCCACCAGGCCGGCGACCACCACGGTCAGGTAGAAGGGGATGAAGAGGTGGTTGATGCCGATGAAGCTGGTCACCAGCAGGGCGAAGGCGATGGAGACGATCGAGAAGTTGGTGGCGATGGCCGAGGCCTCGCGGACGTTGTAGAAGCCCTGTTCGTACTGCTGGGTGGTGATCAGCACCCCGACCGTGCCGGAGCCCATCCAGGAGGCCGTGGCGTCGATGGCGCTGCGCCCCGGCAGGCCGAAGATCCGGCGGAAGGGCGTGCGCACCAGGCTGCCGATGAACTCCATGAAGCCGAAGTCGACCAGGAAGGGCAGCAGGATGGCGGCGAAGAAGAAGAAGGTCAGCAGCACCGGGGCCAGGTCGTTGAGCATCACCCCGCCGGTGAAGGAGGCGGTGACCACCTCGGGGCCGACCTGGAAGTAGGTCATCAGCGCGAACGCCGCGCCCAGGCCGCGCATGGCCAGCCACAGCGGGGCCACGTCGAACAGCTCGTGCAGGGCGCCCTCGCGGGCCCAGGCGGGCCGGGCCAGCTTGACGTAGGCCGTCAGCAGCACCGACAGGCAAAGCACCACCGTGGCGATGGCCGGCAGGGCGTCGCCGAGCAGCGCCTTGAGGCCGTCGGCCATCAGGCCCATGCCGATGTTGATGGTGTCGCCGGTCGAGAAGGGCACCAGGAACAGCGAGATGCCGAGCAGCGAGGGGATCAGGAACTTCAGCAGGCCGGCGCGGCTCAAGGGCGCGGCATGGCTGGCGAGGGTCGTGTCGAAGGAGTCGGCCATGGGATTTCCCTGTTGGTCTTGTAATGGGTGTGGCCCGGCCCTGCCGGGCCGGTGCGTCGGCGGGGATCAGTCGCGGTGCTTGACGCCGGGGAGCACGCAGAGCATCTCGTAGAGCAGGGTGGCGCCCATCAGCGCGGTGTTGCCGCTGGTGTCGTAGGGCGGGGCCACCTCGACCAGGTCGCCCCCGACCACGTTGAGGCCCTGGGCGCCGCGCACGATCTCCAGGCCCTGCTGGGAGGTGAGGCCGCCCATCTCGACGGTGCCGGTACCCGGGGCCACGGACGGATCCAGGCCGTCGATGTCGAAGGAGATGTACACCGGGCCGTCGCCCATCTGCTCGCGGACCTCGGCCATCAGCGGCTCGAGGGACTGGTACCAGCACTGCTCGGCGGTGACCACGCGGAAGCCCTGGTCGCGGCACCAATCGAAGTCGTCGGCGGCGTAGCCGGTGCCGCGCAGGCCGATCTGCACCACGCGACCGGCGTCGAGCAGTCCTTCCTCCTGGGCGCGGCGGAAGGGGCAGCCGTGGGCGACCTCCTCGCAGAACATCTGCTCGTTGACGTCGGCGTGGGCGTCGACGTGGATCAGGCCCACCGGGCCGTGCTTCCTGGCGATGGCGCGCAGCAGCGGCCAGGTCAGGGTGTGGTCGCCGCCCAGCGTCAGGGGCACGCAGCCGTGGGACAGCACCTCGTCGTAGAAGTCGGTGATGATGTCGAGGTTCTTGGGCAGGTTGAAGGTGTTGATCGGCACGTCGCCGATGTCGGCCACCTGCAGGCTGTCGAAGGGGGCGGCGCGGGTGGCCATGTTGTAGGGGCGCAGCATGCGCGACTCGTCGCGGATCTGGCGCGGGCCCAGGCGGGTGCCGGGACGGTTGGAGGTGCCGATGTCCATGGGCACGCCGATGAAGGCCGCGTCGAGGCCGGCGGCCGTGTCCTGGGTGGGCAGGCGCATCATGGTGGCCGGTCCGCCGAAGCGCGGCATCTCGTTGCCGCCGAGGGGCTGGTTGAAGTCGCTCATCTGTCGGGCTCCGTCGTCAGGGGAATGTCCTGCGTCTTCCCTAGCAGGAAGCGTGCCATCTTTAGAGGCTTGATACGGCGTGGGTTTTTCTGGGTCGATGCAATAATGAATCGCTCAGGGTCGCTTGGGTGATACACTGCTGTATCAGTGATTCATTCCTGCATCGAGGCGAGGGCCCGTGAGCGAACTCGACAGCCGCATCCTGCAGACCATCATCGAGACCGCCCATGACCATTTCTTCGTGGTCGACGCCGACGGCCGGGTGCGGGACGTCAGCCCGGCGGCGGCGGCGGTCTATGGCATGTCCCGGGAGGCCCTGTGCCGCACCACCGTCCAGGCCCTGGAGGCCCAGGGCGTGCTGAAGCCGTCGATCAGCCTGGAGGTCATGCGCACCGGCCGTCCGGCGCAGCTGATGCAGGAGACCGGCACCGGCCGGCGGGTCATCGCCCAGGCGCATCCGGTGTTCCAGGCCGGTCGGCTGGCCGCGGTGGTCAGCCGCTCCATGGATCTCACCGACCTGCAGCTCCTCCAGGAGGAGTACGCCCTGCTGCAACGGCGCTTCAGCGATCACCTGCGTCGCGGCGGCGGCGAGGAAGCCCGCCTGGAGGCCGAGCTGGGCGAGCTGGAGGTGCGCAGCGAGGTGATGCGCGAGGTGGCTCGGCTGCTCAAGCGGGTCGCGCCCACCGATGCCACGGTGCTGATGCTCGGCGAGTCGGGGGTGGGCAAGACCGCCTTCGCGCGCCAGCTGCATCGCTGGAGCGCCCGGCACGACGGCCCCTTCATCGACGTCAACTGCGGCGCCATCCCGGACAGCCTGTTCGAGTCGGAGATGTTCGGCTACCGCCAGGGCGCCTTCAGCGGGGCTGCGCCGGGCGGCAAGGCGGGCCTGCTGGAGCAGGCCGAGGGCGGCACCCTGTTCCTCGACGAGATCGGCGAGCTGCCGCTGGCCATGCAGACCAAGCTGCTCAAGGTCATCCAGGACGGCACCGTCACCCGGCTGGGCGACACCCGGCCCCGGCGGGTCGACTTCCGGCTGGTGGTGGCCACCAACCAGGACCTGGCCCGCGGCGTCGAGGAAGGCCGCTTCCGGCTCGACCTCTACTACCGCCTCAATGTCATCCCCGTGACCCTGCCGCCGCTGCGCGAGCGCCGCGAGGACATCCCCGGGCTGGTCGAGCGGCAGCTCCGGCGCCTCAACGCCCGCTACGGGCGTGACAAGCTGATGGGCCGCGACGTCTGGCAGGAGCTGATGGGCCGCGACTGGCCGGGCAACGTGCGTGAGCTGGAGAACTGGCTGGAGCGGGCCTGGCTGGCGGCCGGTGATGACGTCATCCGGGCCCGGGCTGCCGGGGAAGCATCGGCGCCGTCGGCCACGATGGCCGGCTCGCCGGCGTATGCCGAGGCGAGCGCAGCCACGCCGCTGGGCGACGGCGAGACGCTGCGCTCGGCGTTGGCGCGCATCGAGCGCGAGATCCTGGCCGCGCTGTGCGGCGAGCTGCCCTCGACCTATGCCATCGCCGAGCGCCTCGGCATCAGCCAGCCCAGCGTGGTGCGCAAGCTCAGACAGCACGGCCTGCGCATCGGGCGCGATGCCTGAGCGCGTGGCGCGTCCGGCGTTGCGCGGGACGGGGGCGCCGCCTACGTTGAGGAGGTTCGCCGGCACCGCCGTGGCGCCGGCCGCTGTTGATCCTGAGAAGAGGGAACCGCCCATGTCCGACCGCCTGCTGCTGACCACCTCCTCGCACCTCGAGGGCTACCGCGTCACCGAGCATCTCGACATCGTCTCCGCCGAGTGCGTGTTCGGCATGAACGTCTTCAAGGACATGTTCGCCGGCCTGCGCGACTTCTTCGGCGGCCGCAACAAGTCGTCCCAGGATGCCCTGCGCGACGCCCGCATCGCCTGCCTGGACGAGCTGCGCCGCGAGGCCGAAACGCTGGGCGCCAACGCGGTGATCGCCGTGGACCTCGACTACAGCGAGATCTCCGGCGGCGGCAAGTCGATGCTGTTCCTGGTGGCCACTGGCACGGCGGTCAAGGTGGCGCGGGGCTGAGCGCAGGGCAACGAAAAGGGCCCCGCGATGTCTCGCGGGGCCCTTGGGGATTCGGTGGTCGGAGTAGCAGGATTCGAACCTACGACCTCTGCCTCCCGAAGGCAGCGCTCTACCAAGCTGAGCTATACTCCGATTTTTTCGCCTTGTGTGCCGGCGACGGATGGGCATTATACGCAAACGTCGCCGGGACGCAAGCCCCTTTGCCTGTCGGGGCGATCAGGTCTGCCGCTCCACCGCCAGGCGGGCCAGGTCGGCCATGCGCTCGCGATACGGGGAGGCGGGCAGGGCGTCCAGCTGCGCCAGGGCCTTGGCGGACATCTCCTCGGCCCGGGCGCGGGTGTAGTCGAGCGCGCCGGTCTCGTCGACGATGGCCAGCACCTCGTCGAGGCGCTCCAGGCCGCCCTCGCGGATGGCCTGGCGGATCACCTTGGCCTGCTCGGCGGTGCCGGCGGCCATGGCCTGGATCAGCGGCAGGGTCGGCTTGCCCTCGGCCAGGTCGTCGCCGACGTTCTTGCCCATGGCCTCGGCGTCGCCCTGGTAGTCGAGCAGGTCGTCGACCAGCTGGAAGGCCAGGCCCAGGTAGCGGCCGTAGTCGCGCAGGGCGGCCTCCTGTTCGGGCGTGGCCTCGGCGAGGATGGCGCCGCTGTGGGAGGCGGCCTCGAACAGCATGGCGGTCTTGCCCTGGATGGTCTCGAAGTAGGCGGCCTCGTCGACGTCGGGGTTGCCGACGTTGGTCAGCTGCTGCACCTCGCCCTCGGCGATGGTGCAGGTGGCCGCCGAGAGCACCTCCATGATGCGCATCGAGCCCACGTCCACCATCATCTGGAAGGAGCGCGAATAGAGGAAGTCGCCGACCAGCACCGAGGGGGCGTTGCCCCAGGCGTCGTTGGCGGTCGCCTTGCCCCGGCGCATGTGCGACTCGTCCACCACGTCGTCGTGCAGCAGGGTCGAGGTGTGCATGAACTCGATCAGCGTGGCCAGGGTCACGTGGCGGTCGCCCGCGTAGCCCAGCGAGCGGGCGGCCAGCAGCACCAGCAGCGGGCGCAGCCGCTTGCCGCCGCTCTCGATGATGTACTGGCCGATGGTCTCCACCAGGGGCACCCGGGAGGCCAGCTGCGCCAGGATGGTGCGGTTGACGGCGCTGAAGTCCTCGGCGACGACGGCATGGATGGGGGTGGCGGGGACGGCGGTCTCGAGCTTGGGCGACGAAGGGTTGGCAGGCATGGAGGCGACATCGGCGAAAGGGTGGAGGTGGCGGGCGTCGCGCGGGGCGGGCGCCGGCCGGGATTGTCGGCCATGCTATGGGGCCCCCCGTGGGGCGTCAAGGCGCGGGGCGCCCGGGTGAGGGGCGCCTTGTCGCCGCCCGGCGACGGGGTGGGCGGCGGCTTGTATGGCGCGGATCCTGCGGTTATAATCCGCGACCCACTCATCTCGCTCCCTGCCAGATGGTTGCCGAAAGGGGCGCCACTCGAAGCAGGTCGATGAAGAGCCCACCCCGATGAGTACCGGAGAGACGAGCATGTACGCAGTTATCAAGAGCGGTGGCAAGCAGTACCGCGTTCAGGAAGGCCAGACTCTCAAGCTCGAGAAGCTGGAAGTGCCGACCGGCGACACCATCGAGTTCGATGAGGTCCTGCTGGTGGGCAGCGACGACGACGTCAAGGTCGGCGCCCCGACCGTCGACGGTGCCAAGGTGTCCGCCGAGATCGTCGCGCACGGCCGCGGCGAGAAGGTCCGCATCATCAAGTTCCGTCGCCGCAAGCACAGCATGAAGCGTCAGGGCCACCGTCAGTGGTTCACCGAAGTCAAGATCACCGGGATCTCCGCGTAAGCGTCAGTTCCCCCTGAACGAGCGAGGTATTTGCAATGGCTCACAAGAAGGCAGCCGGCTCCACCCGTAACGGTCGCGATTCCGAATCCAAGCGCCTCGGCGTGAAGCTGTTCGGCGGTCAGGCCGTGACCCCGGGCAACATCATCGTCCGCCAGCGCGGCACCAAGTTCCACGCCGGCGCCGGCGTCGGTATCGGCAAGGACCACACCCTGTTCGCCCTGGACGAAGGCGTGGTCAAGTTCGAGACCAAGGGTCCGAAGAACCGCAAGTTCGTGAGCGTCGTCTCCGCCTGAGACCGCCCGGACCTGCAGCGAGAAGGCCCCGCCATGGCGGGGCCTTCTTGTATCATGGCGGCATGGCCGCCAGGAGAGTGACAGATGCAGTTCGTCGACGAAGCCTCGATCATCGTGGAAGCCGGCAAGGGCGGCAACGGCTGCCTGAGCTTCCGCCGCGAGAAGTACGTGCCCAAGGGCGGCCCCGACGGGGGCGACGGGGGTCATGGCGGCAGCGTCTACCTGATCGGTGACGATGCCCTCAACACCCTGATCGACTTCAAGTACCAGCGCTTCTACAAGGCGCAGAACGGCCAGCCCGGTCAGGGGCGGCAGATGAGCGGCCGCGCCGGCGAGGACCTGCACGTCAAGGTGCCGGTGGGCACCACGGTGATCGACGAGGACACCCTGGAGGTGATCGCCGACGTCACCGAGGCCGGCCAGGTGGTGCCGGTGGCTCAGGGCGGCCGCCGCGGGCTCGGCAATATCCACTTCAAGTCGTCCACCAACCGGGCGCCCCGGCGCACCACGCCGGGCACCGAGGGCGAGCGCCGTCACCTGCGCTTCGAGATGAAGGTGATGGCCGACGTCGGCCTGCTGGGCCTGCCCAACGCCGGCAAGTCGACGCTGATTCGCGCGGTCTCCGCGGCCAAGCCCAAGGTCGCCAACTACCCCTTCACCACTGTGGTGCCGAACCTGGGAGTGGTGAAGCTCGGCCAGCACGAGCACTTCGTGATGGCCGACATCCCCGGCCTGATCGAGGGCGCCTCCGAGGGGGCCGGCCTGGGGCTGCGCTTCCTCAAGCACCTGACCCGCACCCGGCTGTTGTTCCACGTGGTCGACGTGGCGCCCTTCGACGAGTCCGACCCGGTGGCGGCCGCCGAGGCCATCGCCCACGAGCTCGGCGAGTTCTCGCCGACGCTGGCCGAGCTGCCGCGCTGGCTGGTGCTCAACAAGCTCGACCTGCTGCCCG
The DNA here is from genome assembly GCF_031451675.1 of Halomonas koreensis. Taxonomy (NCBI): domain Bacteria; kingdom Pseudomonadati; phylum Pseudomonadota; class Gammaproteobacteria; order Oceanospirillales; family Halomonadaceae; genus Halomonas; species Halomonas koreensis. The sequence continues at coordinate 88,214 of NZ_JARWAK010000012.1, forward strand.
AGGACGAGCGCGAGGCCGTGGCCGACGAGATCGTCCGCCGGCTGGGCTGGGAGGGCCCGGTGTTCCGCGTCTCGGCGATCAGCGGCGAGGGCACCGACGCCCTGGTGCAGGCCGCCCATCGCTGGCTCACCGAGCAGCGCCGGCTGGAGCACGAGGACGAGGAGGCCGCCGAGCGCGAGCGCGAGATGCGCCGGCGCATGGAGGACGAGGCCGTGGCGCGCACCGAGGCCCGCCTGGGCCGCAAGCGCAAGCGGGACGACGAGGATGACGACGACTTCGATGACGACGATTATGATGTCGAGGTCGAATACGCCCCGTGAGCCCGGGGCGGCTGGGTCGCATTGAGCCGAGGAACGGATGGAGAGTAACGAGCAGGTACCCGGCCGCGAGGCCCTGAGGGGCATGCGCCGCGTGGTGGTGAAGATCGGCAGCGCCCTGCTGACCAACGACGGCCGTGGCCTCGACGAGGCCGCCATCGGCGGCTGGGTCGACGAGATCGCCGCCCTGCACCGGCGCGGCGTCGAGGTGGTGCTGGTGTCCTCCGGCGCCGTGGCCGCGGGCATGGTGCGCCTGGGCTGGCAGGCGCGCCCCTCGGCGGTGCATGCCCTGCAGGCCGCGGCGGCGGTGGGCCAGAACGGCCTCACCGAATGCTACGAGGGGCATTTCGCGCGCCACGGCCTGACCACCGCCCAGGTGCTGCTGACCCACGACGACCTGTCCAACCGCAAGCGCTACCTCAATGCCCGCTCGGCGCTGCGCACCCTGGTCGACCTGCGGGTGGTGCCGGTGGTCAACGAGAACGACACCGTGGTCACCGACGAGATCCGCTTCGGCGACAACGACACCCTGGGCGCGCTGGTGGCCAACCTGCTCGAGGCTGACGCCCTGGTGATCCTCACCGACCAGGAGGGGCTGTTCGACGCCGATCCCCGCCATGACCCGAACGCCCGGCTGATCGCCGAGGGGCGGGCCGACGACGCCCGGCTGGCCGAGGTGGCCGGCGGCGGCGGGGCCCTGGGGCGCGGCGGCATGACCACCAAGGTGCGCGCCGCCCGGCTGGCCGCGCGCTCCGGGGCGGTCACGGTGATCGCCAGCGGTCGCCAGGACGCGGTGCTGACCCGGCTGGCCGACGGCGAGCGCCTGGGCACCCTGCTGACCCCCGATCGGGCGCCGATGGCGGCGCGCAAGCGCTGGCTGGCGGGCCAGCTGCAGGTGCGCGGCAGCCTGACCCTGGACGAGGGCGCGGTCAGGGTGTTGCGCGGGCGCGGCTCCAGCCTGCTGCCGGTGGGGGTCAAGTCGCTGGCCGGCGACTTCGTGCGCGGCGACATGGTGCTGTGCGTCGACGAGGCCGGCCACCGGGTGGCCAAGGGGCTGGTCAACTACGGCGCCGAGGAGGCCCGCCGGCTGCTCGGCCAGCCCAGCCATCGGATCGAGAGCATCCTCGGCTACATGGAAGCGCCGGAGCTTATCCACCGCGACAACCTGGTGGTGCTCTAAGAGGCGCCGATTTTCTATTGCGCTCGACGACCCACAGGGAAGTGGGAAGTGCGTGGGTTCGTCGGGAACGAACCTAGCGATCCTGGCCGCCGGCGGTCCTGGTGCGCCAGCTCGGGCGTCATCCTCATTTACTTGTTTCGTAAACTGCGGTGACTGTGTTCCGGCGACGGCCAGCCTCTCTTCGCTCATGACGTAAATCGTCAGCCTCTTGGTCAGGCGTGGCGGGGCGCCCGACCTTGACAAGGCTGGCAAGCCCTGTCGCCACGTGATAGGATACGCCATCCTCTCAGACACGGCCCGTGAGCGATCGCGTCCCGACACGCGATCGGCCGGATGGCCAGGCCGACGGGGATTTTTTTATTTCCCTGTTGGATCAAACCGTTATCAAAGCCGCCCACGCAGGCGGTGACAACTTTCTCCAAGGAGACAGTCAGTGGCTAACAGCAAGCAAGCCCGTAAGCGCGCCCGTCAGGCAGAAGGCCGTCGTGTTCTGAAGGCGAGCCAGCGCAGCATGGTCCGCACCTACGTCAAGAGCGTGATCAAGGCCATCAAGACCGGCGATCACGGCCAGGCCATGGACGCCTTCAAGCGTGCCCAGCCGGTCATCGACCGCATCGCCGACAAGGACGCGCTGTCCAAGAAGAAGGCCGCTCGCCTGAAGAGCCGCCTGAACAAGCGCATCAAGGCCCTGGCCGCGTAAGCACGCCGGACGCCTCCGGGTGCCCGCCCAGTGCGGGCACGCCGACGAAAAACCGGCTTCGGCCGGTTTTTTTGTGCCCGATCCTCTCCGGCAAGGGAGCGCGCCGTGACCGATACCGACCCCCGTCCCGCCACCGAGCCCGCCCCGGCGTCCTCCGGCCCGCCGACCCCGAAGGCCTCCGGCGGCCTGATGCGCTCGGGGCTGATCGTCAGCGCCATGACCATGCTCTCGCGGGTGCTGGGCCTGGCCCGGGACGTGGTGATCGCCGCGCTGTTCGGCGCGGGGCAGGGCGCCGATGCCTTCTTCGTCGCCTTCAAGGTGCCCAACTTCCTGCGCCGGCTGTTCGCCGAGGGCGCCTTCAACCAGGCCTTCGTGCCGGTGCTCTCGGAGTACGCCACCCGGCGCAGCCGCGAGGAGGTGCGCGAGCTGCTGGACGCGGTGTCGGGCAGCCTCGCCGCGGTGCTGCTGCTGATCACGGCGCTGGCCATGCTGGCCGCGCCCTGGCTGGTGTGGCTGTTCGCCCCCGGCTTCGGCCGCGATCCGGCGAAGCTGGCGCTCACCGCCGACATGCTGCGCCTCACCTTCCCCTACCTGCTGCTGATCTCGCTGACCGCCTTCGCCGGCAGCGTGCTCAACACCTGGAATCGCTTCGCGGTCCCGGCCTTCACCCCGGTGCTGCTCAACCTGTCGCTGATCGGCGCGGCGATCGGGCTGACGCCGCTGATGGACGAACCGGCCATGGCGCTGGCCTGGGGCGTGGTGATCGCCGGCGGCGCCCAGCTGCTGTTCCAGGTGCCCTTCCTGGCGCGCCTGGGGCTGATGCCGCGCCCCTGGCCGGCCTTCGCCCACGAGGGGGTGCGGCGCATCCTCAAGCTGATGGCACCGGCGCTGTTCGGGGTCTCGGTCTCCCAGGTCAACCTGCTGCTGGATACCGTGCTGGCCTCGCTGCTGGCGGCGGGCAGCGTCTCCTGGTTGTACTATTCGGATCGCCTGATGGAACTGCCGCTCGGCGTATTCGGCATCGCCATCGGCACGGTGATCCTGCCCGCGCTGTCCAAGCGCCACGCCGAGCAGTCCGGCGAGCATTTCGCCAGGATGCTCGACTGGGCGATCCGCGCCGTGCTGCTGCTGGGCATGCCGGCGGCGCTGGCGCTGGCGCTGCTCGCCGAGCCGTTGCTGATCACCCTGTTCCACTACGGCGCGATGACCGATCACGACATCGCCATGGCGGCGATGAGCCTGCGCGCCTATGCCCTCGGGCTGGTGGCCTTCATGCTGATCAAGGTCCTGGCGCCGGGCTTCTTCGCCCGCCAGGACACCAAGACGCCGGTCAAGGTGGGCATCGTCGCGATGGTCGCCAATATGGTGTTCAACCTGATCCTGATCTGGCCGCTGGCCCATGCCGGGCTGGCGCTGGCCACCTCGCTGTCGGCCTTCCTCAACGCCGGCCTGCTGGGCCTGCTGCTGCGCCGCCAGGGCGTGCTGCACTTCCAGCCCGGCTGGGGGCGCTATGCCGTGCAGCTGATCGGCGGCTGCGCGGTCATGGGGCTGGGCCTGGTCTGGCTGGCGCCGGAGTGGCACCGCTGGCTGGAGGCGACCCTGTGGTGGCGTGCCGGCTGGCTGGCGGCGCTGGTGCTGGCCGGCGCGGCGGCCTACTTCGCCTGGCTGGCGGCCCTCGGCGTGCGGCCGCGGCACTTCCGCATGACCGGGTGATTCCCCTGCTTCCTCGGCCCGCTATGCTGGTCACAGGATGACGTCGAAGCTGGGAGGGAGCATGGCGCCGGCAAGACGACAGCGAGGGGTGGACGGCGGCAGCGTGCGGTTGCTGTTGTTTTTACTGGTGGGAGTGGCGGCGATCGTCACGCTGGTGATGACCCATGATCGCCTCGTGGCCCAGGAGGAGGCGGTCGACGCGGCCTGGGCCGACGTCGAGAGCAGCCTGCAGCGCCGGGCCGACCTGGTGCCCAACCTGGCGCGCAGCCTCCGGGCGCACATGCGCTACGAGAGCGAGACCCTGTTGGCCCTGGCCCGCGAGCGGGCCGAGGCCCTGCGGGAGGGGCTGGCGGACGGCCAGGACGGCAAGGCCGCCCAGCTCGCCCGGCTGGAGGCGGCGCTGTCCCGGGAGCTGGCCGTGGTGATGCCGCGCCTGATGGCGATGCCCGGCCTGCGCAGCGGCGACCAGTTCCTGCGCTTCCAGGCTCAGCTCGAGGGCAGCGAGAATCGCGTCAATGTGGCGCGATTGCGCTACAACGCGGCGGTTCGCGACTACAACGCCGCCCTTCGCGGCTTCCTGGGGCGCTGGGTGGCGGGCTCCCTGGGTTTGGCGCCGCGGGACTACTTCGAGGCAGGCCCCGGTGCCGGGGGCTCGCCCGAGGTGGCGCTCTAGTCATGCGCCCTCTGCCGGCGACCGGCATCGTCCTGCTGCTCCTCGGGCTCACGGCTCTCGGATGGCGGGTCGCGGCCCCGGGTGGGGCCGGCTCCCCCGGCCTGGTCGATGATCGGGCCGGCTTGCTGTCGGCGGCCGAGCGGCGGCGGCTGGCGACCTATCATGCCTGGTTGCGCGAGCATCATGGCATCGACTATCGAGTGGTCGTCGATCGAGGCCTCGACGATCTGGACCGTTTCGCCGTCGAGTACGTCGAGCGTCATGGGGTGGGGGGCGAGAACGGTCGGGGGCTGCTGCTGGTGCTGGATCCGGCGGCGAACCAGGTCCGCCTGGAGGTGGGCTACGGCCTGGAGGGGCGCTTCTCCGACGCCTTCGTCGCCTACCTGCAGGCGCGCCAGATGACCGAGTTCTTCGCCGTGGATCGCGTGGCCGACGGCATCCAGGCCAGCACCGAGCTGATCATCGCCCAGGCCGGCGGAGACGCCGTGCCGGCCATCGCCGGCAGCGGCGGGGCCGGGGCGCGCCTGCCGGCCCGGATGGGGGAGGGGCGTGCCGCGCCCGGCGACGAGCGGGTGGCGGTGGAGGAGGGTGCCCCGCCCCGGGAGGTGCTGGCGACCTATCGGCAGGCCATGGCGGCACGCAACGACAATCCAGAGCTCGAGATCTACAGCCGTGCGACCCGCGACATGCTCGCCGACTGGGTGATGACGCCGGCCCAGATGGACAACGTGGCGAAGAGCCTGGCGGCCTGCTCCGTGGTCGACGAGCGCCGTTCCCGCGAGGGGCGCCGGGCGGTGTTGCTGGCCGCACCGAACGCGCGACGCTGCCCGCCCTACTTCCTGGTGCGCCAGGACGGCGCCTGGCGGCTGGATCTCGCCGCCATGCACCGTGCGGTGCGCTTCGGCCCGGGCAACCGGTGGCGACTGGCGCCCGAGGCGCTGGACGCCTATGCGTTCGCCTTCGAGGAGGTCGTTCGGGGGCCCTGAGGCTCCCTCCTCTCCCGCCGCCAGGCAATGACCAAGCCGCGCCGGCTGTCAAGGGGCCGCCGGTCCGTTATAATCGACCACTTTACCCACAGCGCGATGACGCCCATGCAAGTGATTCGAGGATTGCACAACCTGCGCGACGAGCACCGGGGCTGCGTGGCGACCATCGGTAACTTCGATGGCGTGCACCGCGGCCACCAGGCGATCCTCGATCAGCTGCGCGAGCGAGCCCGGGCTCAGGGCCTGCCGGTGACGGTGGTGGTCTTCGAGCCCCAGCCCCGCGAGTTCTTCGCCGGCGACCAGGCCCCGCCCCGGCTGACCCGGCTGCGCGACAAGGTCGAGCTGCTGGCCGAGCACGGCGCCGACCGGGTGCTCTGCCTGCCGTTCAACGAGGCCCTGCGCGGCCTCACCGCCCGGGAGTTCATCGACCGGGTGCTGGTCGAGGGCCTGGGGGTGCGCCACCTGGTGGTGGGCGACGACTTCCGCTTCGGCTGCGACCGCCGCGGCGACTTCGCGCTGCTGGAAGGCGCGGGCGCCGAGTGCGGCTTCGGTGTCGAGCACACCCGCACCTTCCTGCTCGACGGCGAGCGGGTCTCCAGCTCGCGGGTGCGCACCCTGCTGGCCAGCGGCAACTTCGAGCAGGCCGCCCGCATGCTGGGGCGGCCCTACCGGCTCGGTGGCCGGGTCATGCCCGACCGCCGGCTCGGCCGCACCATCGGCGTGCCCACCGCCAACCTGCCCCAGCCGCCGCGGGCGCTGGCCCTGCAGGGCGTCTACGCGGTGATCGCCGGGCTGCCCGACGGGCGCCGGCTCCCGGGGGTCGCCAACATCGGCTGGCGGCCCACCGTGGGCAGCCATCGCCCGGTGCTCGAGGTGCACCTCTTCGACTTCGACGGCGACCTCTACGGCCGGCGCCTCGAGGTGCTGCCCTGCGCCAAGCTGCGCGGCGAGGTGAAGTTCGATGGCCTCGAGGCCCTCAAGACCCAGATCCGCGCCGACCAGGCGCGTGCCCGGCGTTTCTTCGCCGAGGCGGACGACTCTCTTCCTCTGGCATCGGCGCCGCTGGCGCGCGAAGCCGTGACCACCGATTCCTCGGCGGGGCTGCCCGCCGACCACGACGACGGCTGACCCCAGGATATGAGCGACTACAAGCACACTCTGAACCTGCCCGAAACCGACTTCCCGATGCGCGGCATGCTGCCCAAGCGCGAGCCCCAGCGGGTGGCGAAGTGGCAGGAGCTGGACCTCTACCATCGCCTGCGCGAGGAACGCCGCGGCCGCGAGCTGTTCGTGCTCCACGACGGCCCTCCCTACGCCAACGGCAGCATTCATATCGGTCACGCCGTCAACAAGATCCTCAAGGACATCATCGTCAAGTCGAAGAACCTGGCCGGCTACGACGCGCCCTACGTGCCGGGCTGGGACTGCCACGGCCTGCCCATCGAGCACAAGGTGGAGACCAACCACGGCAAGCACCTCGAGCCGGCCAAGGCCCGCGAGCTGTGCCGTGAGTATGCCGCCGAGCAGATCCAGGGCCAGCTGTCCGACTTCGTGCGCCTGGGCGTGATCGGCGACTGGGACAACCCCTATCGCTCCATGGACTACGCCAACGAGGCCGGCGAGATCCGCGCCCTGGCCGAGATGGTCGAGGGCGGCTACGTCTTCAAGGGACTCAAGCCGGTCAACTGGTGCTTCGACTGCGGCTCGGCCCTGGCCGAGGCGGAGGTGGAGTACGCCGACAAGCAGTCCGACGCCATCGACGTGGCCTTCCCTTGCGCCGAGGACGACAGGCTGGCCGCGGCCTTCGGCCTGGAGGCGCTGCCCAAGCCCGCCGCGGTGGTGATCTGGACCACCACGCCCTGGACCATCCCCGCCAACCAGGCGCTGAACGTCCATCCGGAGTTCACCTATGCCCTGGTCGACGCCGGCGACCGCCTGCTGCTGCTGGCCGAGGAGCTGGCGGAGTCCTGCCTGGCGCGCTTCGGCCTGGAGGGCGAGATCGTCGCCACCGCCACCGGCGAGCGGCTCGACGGCATCGAGTTTTCGCACCCCTTCTACGAGCGTCGCTCGCCGGTGTATCTCGCCGACTACGTGGCCATCGACGAGGGCAGCACCGGCATCGTCCACTCGGCCCCGGCCTACGGCGTGGACGACTTCGTCACCTGCCGCGCCCACGGCATGGACTTCAGCGAGATCGAGAACCCGGTGCAGGGCGACGGCGTCTACGCCGACGACCTGCCGTTCTTCGGCGGCCAGCTGATCTGGAAGGCCAACCTGCAGATCGTCGCCAAGCTCGACGAGGTCGGCGCCCTGATGGCGCACAAGACCATCACCCACAGCTACATGCACTGCTGGCGCCACAAGACGCCGGTGATCTACCGCGCCACCGCCCAGTGGTTCGTGGGCATGGACCTGGAAGGCCATGACGGCCGCACCCTGCGTGACAAGGCGCTGGCCGGCATCGAGGCCACCGGCTTCACTCCGGCCTGGGGCCAGGCGCGCCTGCACGCGATGATCGCCAACCGCCCGGACTGGTGCATCTCGCGGCAGCGCAACTGGGGCGTGCCGATCCCGTTCTTCCTGCACAAGGCCACCGGCGAGCTGCACCCGCGCACCGTGGAACTGATGGAAGAGGCGGCCAAGCGGGTGGAGGCCGAGGGCATCGACGCCTGGTTCCGGCTCGATCCCGCCGAACTGCTGGGCGAGGAGGCCGCCGACTACGACAAGGTCACCGACACCCTGGACGTGTGGTTCGACTCCGGCACCACCCATCGCCACGTGCTGCGCGGCTCGCACCCCCACGGCCATGAGCAGGGCCCGCGGGCGGACCTCTACCTGGAGGGCTCGGACCAGCATCGCGGCTGGTTCCACTCCTCGCTGCTCACCGGCAGCGCCATCGACGGCCATCCGCCCTACAAGGGCCTGCTGACCCACGGCTTCACCGTGGACGCCCATGGCCGCAAGATGTCCAAGTCGATGGGCAACGTGGTGGCGCCCCAGGAGGTGATGGACAAGCTGGGCGCCGACATCCTGCGCCTGTGGGTGGCCTCCACCGACTACGGCGGCGAGATGGCGGTCTCCGACGAGATCCTCAAGCGCACCGCCGACGTCTACCGGCGCATCCGCAACACCTCGCGCTTCCTGCTGGCCAACCTCAACGGCTTCGAGCCGGAGCGTGACGGCCTGGCCTTCCACGAGCTGCTGGCGCTGGACCAGTGGGTGGTCGACCGGGCCGCCCAGCTGCAGGCGCGCATCCGGCAGGCCTACGAGGAATATCGCTTCCTCGACGTCTACCAGCAGGTGCATGGCTTCTGCGCCCGGGAGCTGGGCGGCTTCTACCTGGACGTGATCAAGGATCGCCAGTACACCACCCAGGCTGATTCGGTGGCTCGGCGCAGCGCCCAGACCGCGCTGTACCATGTCGTCCAGGCGCTGGTGCGCTGGGTGGCGCCGATCCTGTCCTTCACCGCCGAGGAGATCTTCGAGCACATCCCCGGCCGGCGCGGCGAGAGCGTGCTGCTCGAGGAGTATTACGCCGGGCTCGACACCCTGGCCGAGGACGGCGACATGGGGCGCGAGTTCTGGGAGCGGGTGCTGGAGATCAAGCAGGCCGTCAACAAGTGCCTGGAGGACGCCCGCAACGCCAAGACCATCAAGGGCAGCCTGGCCGCCGAGGTCACCCTCTACGTGGACGACGCCCTGCGCGCGACCCTCGACCGGCTGGGCGACGAGCTGCGTTTCGTGATGCTGACCAGCGAGGTCCACCTGGCGCCGCTGGCCCAGGGCGAGAGCGCCGAGGCCACCGAGCTCGAGGGGCTCAAGGTCGCCGTGGCGGCCAGCGCGCACAAGAAGTGCGAGCGCTGCTGGCACCATCGCGAGGACGTCGGTGCCCACGAGGGACACGAGGACCTGTGCGGGCGCTGCGTGAGCAACCTGCCGGACGGCCCCGGCGAGACCCGTCGCTATGCCTGAGGGTGCCGCCATGCCCGAGACCCCGAAGGGCGCCGCCGCGGCGCCCATGCACAGGCCGTTGCGCTGGCTATGGCTGGCGGCGGCCTGGGTGGCGCTGGACCTGGGCACCAAGGCCCTGGCCTCGAGCCTGCTGGCCTACGCCCAGCCGGTGGCGGTGCTGCCGTTCTTCGATCTGACGCTGCTGCATAACACCGGTGCGGCCTTCAGCTTCCTGGCCGACCATCCCGGCTGGCAGCGCTGGCTGTTCGCCGCCATCGCGGTGGCGGCGAGCATCGGCCTGACGCTGTGGATGAAGCGCCTCAAGGCGGGGGAGACCCTGCTGGCCGCCTCGTTGGCGCTGATCATCGGCGGGGCCCTGGGCAATCTCTACGATCGCCTGGTGCACGGCTATGTGGTGGACTTCCTGTCCTTCCATGCCGCCGGCTGGTACTACCCGGCGTTCAACGTGGCGGACATCGGCATCACCCTGGGCGCCATCGGGCTGATCTGGGAGTCGACCATCGGCGAGCGACGCCGCGCCCGGCGCCCATCCTGAGGAACCCGGCGCGCGTTCCGCCCTCCAAGGCGGCACGCGCCCCGCACACACGCTTCGAGAGATCCCATGAGCGATTCACAAGGCCTGCGCATCGACGACGGCATGGAAGTCACCCTGCACTTCACCCTCAGGCTCGAGGACGGCACCCAGGTGGACTCCACCCGCGACAAGGCACCGGCCACCTTCCAGGTGGGCGACGGCAACCTGCCGCCGGGGTTCGAGCAGCCCCTGAAGGGCATGGGCGCCGGCGAGTCCGGCAGCTTCGAGATCGCCCCCGAGCACGGCTTCGGCCAGCACAATCCCCAGAACATCCAGGTGCTCAAGCGTGAGGACTTCGAGTCCGACGCGCCCGAGGTGGGCATGGTGATGTCCTTCGCCGACCCCGCCGGCGGCGAGCTGCCCGGGGTGATCAAGGCCGTGGAGGACCAGCGGGTGGAAGTGGACTTCAACCATCCCCTCGCCGGGCGTACCCTGACCTTCGAGGTCGAGGTGCTGGAGGTGAAGCCCGCCACCACCCACTGAGCCCCATCGCGTTGCAAGCACGTCTGGCGGATCATCGAGATTCCGTGTAGGAGCGCTGCTTGCAGCGCGATAGCGGTGCCTCTCGATTTATCCAATGCAACGGTGCTGCGGCATCAAGGCAAGGCCCCCATGCAACCCAACACCATGCAAATCAAGCTGGCCAATCCCCGCGGCTTCTGCGCCGGCGTCGACCGCGCGATCGATATCGTCAACAGCGCCCTGGACGTCTTCGATCCGCCGATCTACGTGCGCCACGAGGTGGTGCACAATCGCTTCGTGGTCGACAGCCTGCGCGAGCGGGGCGCCGTCTTCGTCGAGGAGCTCGACGAGGTGCCCGACGACGTCATCGTCATCTTCTCGGCCCACGGCGTGTCCCGGGCCGTGCAGGAGGAGGCCGAGCGGCGCGGGCTCAAGGTCTTCGACGCCACCTGCCCGCTGGTCACCAAGGTCCATATGGAGGTGCTGCGCTACGCCCGGCGCGGCCAGGAGTGCATCCTGATCGGCCACCAGGGGCACCCCGAGGTGGAAGGCACCATGGGCCGCTACGACACCTCCCATGGCGGACGCATCTACCTGGTCGAGGACGAGGAGGACGTGGCCAACCTCGAGGTCCGGGACCCGAGCCGGCTGGCCTTCGTCACCCAGACCACCCTCTCCATGGACGACACCGCCCGGGTGATCGACGCCCTGCGTGCCAAGTTCCCCGAGATCCAGGGCCCGCGCAAGGACGACATCTGCTACGCGACCCAGAACCGCCAGGACGCCGTGCGCGAACTGGCCGCCGCCAGCGACCTGCTGCTGGTGGTGGGCAGCCCCAACAGCTCCAACTCCAACCGGCTGCGCGAGCTGTCGGAGCGGGTCGGCACCCCGGCCTACCTGATCGACAACGCCGACCAGGTCGACCCGGCCTGGCTCGAGAATGTCGGCGCCGTGGGGGTCACCGCCGGGGCCAGCGCCCCCGAGGTGCTGGTGCAGGGGGTGATCGAGCGCCTCCAGTCCCTCGGCGCCAGCGCCCCGGAAGAGCTCGCCGGCCGCGAGGAGACCATCACCTTCTCCATGCCCCGGGAGCTGCGCGAGCGCGTCATCGCCAGCGATTGACGACTCGCCCGGCCCTGCCGTCGAACCCGAGCGCCGCCATCGCCCCGCGATGGCGGCGCTTTCGTATGCGGCCAATGCACGGCTCGTGGCCGCCGCCCGCTCCGTTCCTGGACGGATTCGCCATCAGCATGGAAAGGCCGCCTCCAAGTGGCGCGGGCAGGGGCGGCCGGCGAGGCGGTCACGGCGGGGGCTCTTGGCCTGAGCTGGGCGACCCAGGCCGCTTGCGTCCCACGGGTGAGTCATCGCTAACCCGATGGGCAGAAAGCGTGTGAGACGAGGCTGTCGGAGTTCGCCGACTTGATACATACTGAAACACAGTGACACCCGCAGGGAGAGACGAGCCGCGTGACCCGACAGAGCTTACGGACCCCGAACCGCCGCAGGCCGCCGGCGACTCAGGGCGGCTTCACGCTGCTCGAGCTGATGATCGTGGTGGCGGTGGTCGCCATCCTCGCCGCCATCGCCTACCCAAGCTATACGCGGTACGTCCAGGAGGCCAGGCGGACGGATGCCATGTCCAGCCTGTTGCAGACGGCGGGGCGTCTGGAACGCTGTTACACGGTCACCAACAACTATGCGTCGGCGGCGGATGGCACGGCCTGCGTGTCCTTCCCCGTCACGTCACAGGAAGGCTTCTACGAGATCGATACGGTGGCCGCGAGCACGTCGGCCAGTACTTACGTGATCAAGGCCGAGCCGGCCTCGGGATCTCCCCAGGGCGGTGACGGAGCCTGTCCGTCATTCACCCTGGATCAGACCGGGGACAAGGGGCCCGAGGCCACCGAAGACGAATGCTGGGAGTGATATGAATCGCGGTTTTACCCTGATCGAGCTCCTGGTCACCCTGGCGCTGGTGGTGTTGCTGTCGACGCTCGCGGTGCCCGGGTTCAACTCGATGATCTCCACCAACCGCCTGGCGGCGGACTACAACGAGATACTGGCGTCACTACACTACGCGCGGAGTGAAGCCGCCAAGCGGCGGAAAGATGTTACCGCCGATGTCTCCAGCGATGCTTCCGGAGCCTGGATCGTCAGCGTGACGTATCAGCCGGATGCCAGCAGTGCGGTCGAGACCCTGAAGGTCAGGGAAGCCAGGGATGGGCGTGTCAGCCTCAGCGGCTTGAATGAGGTGGTGTTCAACTCCCTGGGTCGCCGGGAAAGCTGTAGTGCCGATCCCTGTACCCTTTCCGTGCAGCTGGGAGGGGATAGCCACAGTCTCGAGGTTTATCCGACTGGCAATATCAACTGAAAGGCTCGATATGACGTCCTCCTCTGGCCGGACAGCATCACAGGAAGGGTTCACGCTGCTCGAGGTATTGATCGCCTTGGTGGTGCTGGGCCTGGGCCTGCTCGGGCTTGCCGCCCTGCAGGTGAATGCCCTGCAGAGTGCGAGTGTCTCCTATCAGCGCTCGATTGCGACCCTGGCGGCCCAGGATGTCGCCGAGAGGCTGTGGGGCTATCTGCTGGCCTCCGACGACTACTACGGCGAGCCCGATAACACGCTCAGGGCGATCAAGTGTCCCGACGATGATGCCGGGGACTCGGAGCTGGATGCGATCGAGACTGCCTGGGCAGCCGAGTGGGCGCCGGCCGGCGCCAAGCCTTGGGCCATCCCATGGCAAGACGACGCCACCAAGATCGATATCGCGGAAGTGTCGGCATGCGAGTATCGCATCACCCTGTCATGGGTCGATGACCGCCTGGCAAGCGACGAGGGGGATATCTCGACGCTGACATATCGCCTGGGCTTGCCGGCGGAAGGCTAGGCCGAGAACGGGAGTTTCTAGCAATGAAGAAGCGCTCTTGCGGGTTTTCGCTGGTCGAGCTGCTGGTGGCCCTGGTGCTCGGCCTGCTGGTCGTGGCCGGCGCGATCCAGATCTTCGTGGCCGCGAAGAGCACCTTCTCCCGCATGGACCGTCTAGCCGAGCGTCAGGAGGCGCTGCGCTTCATCGCCGATTCCATTTCGCGCGACCTGAGGGTCTCGCCGGTCGTGTATGGCCTCGATCCGGACACCACGAAGGAGGAGCCGGAAATCTATATCTCCTTCGATCCGTCATATCCGGATCACCCCTACTGCGGCTCGGGGAGCTACTTGCACCTGGTGAGGTATCGCGGCGACACGGCGAGCGAGGCGCTGGATACCGCGTTCTGGTGTGGTGCAGAAGACGAGGACATCAACGTGGTGCTTAGCGCCCATCGAGTGTCCAGCATAGAAGATTCCTCTGGCAGTCCCGTTACTCCTTCCGGCAGCGAGGTATTGCAGGAAGAGATCGAGGCCGTGACCTTTTCCAAGAAGGGTTATGCACACCTGGCCTCGGTGGCGACGAGCACCTTTCAGGTGGAGACCCGGGTATCGCTTTCCGAAGAGCTATGGCCCGGGGCGTCGGCGTCGCAACGGGAGTTCCTCTTCAACACCTTTCGCCGGGAAGAACTGATGAGCCGGCTGGAGCTGGTGCCGGTCTTCGCGAGTGGCGCCGGCGGGACCTGAGGCGGGTGGCGAGCGCTTTCGCCATGGGGAGAGAGATCATGCGTGATCGAGCAGAGGTACCGGAAAGGCAGAGAGGGGCGGCCCTGGTCATATCGCTTGTCCTGGTCGCCATGGCTCTGATGCTATCCCTGTCCAGCATGCAGAGCTCTCGGCTGGAAGAGGCCATGGCCGGCAATCAGCGCGCCGCCGAGCGAGCACTCCGGGCGGCCGAGTTCGGAGCCGCCCGGGTGGCGCTCAAGATCCAGGAAAAGCAGTTCAGCGATGCCACCGTGGGCACCTTCGCCTCGGAGCTGTTCGAGTGCGAGGCGGGGGCGACGGTCTGCTTCACGTCCGGGGAGAACGAGATCGAGCCCGGCGTGTACTTTCGCATCATCGTCGACACGGGCGCCGGCTCGGTCGGCTTCACGCGCAGGCTGACGGCTCAGGGGCTCGTCTACTCGGGGGACAACAGCGGCGAGCTGGTCGCCATGCGCGAGCTGGATTTCTTCTTGCGCCTCGATGGGTTGGGCAAGCTGGCGGCCTTCAACCCGGGCTGCGTGTCGTCCTACAAGGCGACCTCGAACTCCAGCGAGATCGAGGGCGAGGATGTGGTCGAAGTCAACGGCGCCTATGAACCGGCGGTCTACACGGGCTCCCTGGCGGAGGCCAACGAGGTGGTCGAGGGGATCCTGCTGTCGTCCGACACCAGCACTCTCAATAAGGATACCGTCGATGGGCATGAATATGCAGATGATGACAAGGTGATCTTCGTCTACTTCCCCGACGACAGCGGTGGGGCCACCGATGTCGGCGTCTATCATGCGCGGGATGTGGTGGTCGCCAATGATGGCAGCGATATCGGTAGCCAGTTGGCGGTCAATCATGACGAGGTGACCGTCGACTACGGCCTCAACTGCCCCAACAACAATGCCATGTGCAACTACACGGGGGGGGTGGCCTCCTATACCGGGGCGGCCATCCTGAACGATCCGGCGGCCTTCCATGACTTCATCGCGGCGGTCTTTCGCGACCCCAACGCCAACTTCACCTCCTTCAGTGCACAGAACCTCGTCTTCCCCGAGACGCGCGACTTCGCCTTCGATGATGATGACGGCGTAGGGGGGGTGCCGGTCGGCATCAATGTCATCACCAATGACCATCACAGCCTGCTGGCCAATTTCGCCGCCGACCAGAGCGATGGCAGCATCGTCTATCGTGCCCCGGCCGTGTTCGAAGATGCCGCAACCGGAAGCGAGTCATTCAGTTATGACAGTGATGGTGATGGCACAAACGAATCATCGGTCGATAAAGTCGGCTTGATGGGAGGTGTCATTGGCGAACAACCTGATGAGGATGTGAACCCGGCCAGCCTGTCGGGCAGCGACCTGGAGCTGGATGCGAGCAGCGTCATGGAGAACGATGGGCGGTTTTTCGCCAAGTATCATGTGGCCCCGTCCTCCGGGTCGACCACGGCCTCGATCGGTGTGGAGTATGCCGCCAGCTACTTTCCCTCCAGCCAGGATTACTACGTGGCCGATGGCACCAGCCCGGACGGGGACTTCATCAGTGTCTGCCCCAGTGACTCATCCGAGGCCTGTTACTATCTGGATACAACGTCGCCGACCAATGATGCCTACACCGACGATGTGGTCGACCTGAACCATGACGGGACCCTCGATGATGACGGCGATGGAGGCACCAGCGACGTGATCGGGGTCAAGCGCGACTGCATGGGCTGCTCGAGCACCGATGCCAGGACGCTGACGGCCGAGAACGATGCTCAGGCCTACGAGGACAAGGGTGGCATCCTGATCGTCGACGGCCATGCCCAGTTCAAGGGCAATCCCGACTTCAAGGGCATCATCATCGTGCTGGGGGACTATACGATCGGCGGTGGCGGCGGTGATAACTTCTATGGCGCTAGCGTGGTCTACCCCTATTTCCATCATGCCGACGACGATGCCTTTCAGTGCCAGCTGTTCCGGGCCGAAAACAACGGCGGCGGCAATCACGACACCATCCACCAGCGGGAGGCCATCGATGCCGCGCTGGGGCTGATGTCCACGGAGGCCTGGGAAGCCTGGATCATCGGCAACGATTCGACGCAGTACTCCTACTATCTGGAGGGCTGGGAGGAGCGCCTGGTCAACTGATCGCTTCTCGGCCGGGACCGAGCGGGTGGCCTCAGCAGGTCGCCTGCTCGGTCCTGGTCTTGCCCAGGTTGCTGAGAACGATGCGTACGGCCCTCTGATCTCGGCCGCAGACGGTGAAGGTGCCGTTATGCCCCCGGCTCCAGCCCGTGGCCCGGAACCGGACCGGGAAGTCACGGTTGAAGGTGATCACCGGGCCGTCGCTGGGCTCCAGCAGCCTCAGGATGCGTGTGCCGCTGAGATCGCCCGCCGGGGCGGGGCCATCGACGATGGCGATCGGCCGGGACCAGTCATGCGGCTCGCATGCGCTGGCGCCCGCGGAGGCGACGGGGCAGACCGCGATGACCTGCCGCCGAGTCACCGCCGTGTTCTTGGCCAGGGCCAGCGCGGTCTTGATGCGCATCACCTCGGCGGCGACCTCGTTGCGGGCGGTCAGGCGCTGGAAGCCGGGCACCGCCCAGGTGGCGAGGACGACCAGCAGCGCCAGGGCCACCAGCAGTTCGATCAGGGTGAAACCGCGCGGGGGCGCCTTTGCCAAGCGGCCCGGCTTGTGGGTAAGGTAAATCCCCTCGGTGGCGTCGGGCGGCATGGTGGCCCTCCCCGGATATCCCGCTTCGTCCTCTGGTACTTCCCACCCTAGCCGGGCGCCGAACTCCTACTGTCAGCCAACGTGGACACGCCTCGTGAGCGATTTTCTCGTCGTGGGTGGGGGCGTCATCGGCATGATGACGACCCTGCAGCTGGCCGATGCCGGCCATTCGGTCACGCTGTTCGAACGCGGCCATTGCGGCCGCGAGGCCTCCTGGGCCGGGGGCGGTATCGTCTCGCCCCTCTATCCGTGGCGGTATTCCACGCCGATTTCCCGGCTCTCCAGCTGGTCGGAAGGGCGCTACCCCGAGCTGGCCCTGCGGCTGCTCGAGGAAACCCGGGTGGATCCGGAATACCGCCAGCGCGGGCTGTTCTATCTGCGCGTCGACGACGAGGCGCGCGCCATGGACTGGGCGCGCGAGGTGGGCAAGCCGCTGGAGCGGGTATCGGCCGACTTCCTCTATGCCAAGGAGCCCGGGGCCGCGCCGGGCTGCGAGGGGGCGCTGTGGATGCCCACCCTCGGCAGCATTCGCAATCCGCGCCTGACCCGCGCCCTGCGCACGCGGCTGGCCGCGATGCCGGGCGTCACCCTTCGGGAGGGCGTCGAGGTGCAGGGCTTCCGCCGGACGGGCGACCGGGTCACGGCCGTCGAGACCTCGCAAGGCCCGGTGGCCGCCGATCAGGTCATCGTCTGCGGCGGCGCCTGGGCGGCGGCGCTGCTCGCCGATGTCGGCGTCGCGCTGCCGGTGCGGCCGGTGAAGGGGCAGATGATCCTGTTCAAGGCGCCCCCGGGGCTGGTGAGCCGCGTCGTGCTGATGGACGGTCGCTACGTGATTCCGCGCGCCGATGGCCGGGTGCTGGCCGGCTCGACCCTGGAGGAGGCGGGGTTCGACAAGACGACCTCCGACGCGGCCCGGGAATCGCTGCATGCCTCGGCGACACGGATCGTGCCGGGGCTGGCCGACTGCGAGGTGGAGCACCACTGGGCGGGGCTGCGGCCCGGTTCACCGGATGGCGTGCCCTTCATCGGCGCCGTGCCCGGCCTCGAGAACCTGCACGTCAACGCCGGACACTATCGCAACGGCCTGGTGCTGGCGCCGGCCTCGACCCATCTGCTGGTCGACGAGCTGCTGGGGCGCGAGCCGATCCTCGATCCGGCGCCGTATCGGCTGGAGGGGAGGGTGAGTCTGAGCTAGGGGAAAGGCGTTGTGCGGGGGGGATCACGCCACATTGGGCATGCCAGGCGCCGGGCGGCGCCATCGCGCTCTGAAGAGCGCTCCTACAACCCCCACCTGGCTGCCCGGGAGGCGCCGCGGCCACCATCCGGCTTGGCCGCTTGGCGCTCAGTCCTCGCGCCTGCGTTCCTCGAGGAACTTGTCGCGATGGTCCGCGGTGCAGAACCACTCGCCCTTCTCGCGCAGGGCGTCATCTTCGGGGAGGTGTACCTGACACCAGGCGCAGCGCACCATCTGCCCGCCGTCCGGGCCGGCGGCGTCCGCCTGCTCGCGATCGAGCTTCCACTCGCGATACATGCGATAGAGCTTGAGGCCGGCGAAGAACAGCACGGCGAAGATGATCAGGCGGATCAGCAAGAGGTTCATCCTTCGTGACTCCCTGAAGCGGGTCGGTCGCCTTTGCCACTCGACCGCCCTTGCGGGACAATGCGGGTATCAAAGGATTCTCGAGAGATTTCTACGCCCATGCAAGACCTGACGCTGGTGATGGCTCAGCTGGACCCCCTGGTCGGGGACATTCCCGGCAACACCGAGCGAGCCATCGAGACGGTACGCGAGGCGCGCATCGAGCATGGTGCCGATATCGTGGTGCTGCCCGAGTTGTTCCTGACCGGCTACCCGCCGGAGGACCTGCTGCTGCGCCCCTCCATGGAGACGCGGCTGCGCGAGGCGCGCGGGCGCCTGGCCGAGAAGGTGGCCCGCGACGTGATGGTCATCGTCGGCTACCCAGGGCGTCGCGAGGGGCAGAACTGGAACCTGGCCGGGGTGCTCTACGACGGCGAATGGCTGGGCGAGTACGCCAAGCAGGCGCTGCCCAACTACGAGGTCTTCGACGAACAGCGCTACTTCTCGGTGGGCCGCAAGCCGCTGGTCATCGAGCACAAGGGCGCCAAGCTCGGCATCCTGATCTGCGAGGACATCTGGGCCGAGGCCCCGGTCCAGCAGGCCAGGGACGCCGGGGCCGAGATCCTGGTGACCCTGAACGCCTCGCCCTTCCACCAGGACAAGCCCGCCGAGCGCCTCGCGCTGCTCGAGCAGCGCGCCCGGGAGGTCGCCTTGCCGCTGGTCTACGTCAACCAGATCGGCGGGCAGGACGAGCTGGTCTTCGACGGCGGCTCGGCCTGCGTCGATGCCGGCGGCGAGCTGCGCGTCCAGGCGCCGCACTGGGCGGTGGGCCTGATGCCGGTGCAGTTCGTGCGCGAGCGGGGCCGCTGGGTGCCCCAGGCCGGGGAGGTGGACGAGGACGTCTCGCCGGAGGAGAACCTCTATTGCGCCCTGGTCACCGGGCTGCGCGACTACGTCAACAAGAGCGGCTTCCAGGGCGTGGTGCTGGGGCTGTCCGGCGGCATCGACTCGGCGCTGTCGCTGGCCATCGCCGTGGATGCCCTGGGACCGCAGCGGGTGCAGGCGGTGATGATGCCCTACCACTACACCGCCGATATCTCCAGGGAGGATGCCGCCCAGCAGGCGAAGATGCTCGGCGTGGACTACGAGAACATGCCCATCGAGTCCATGGTCGAGGCCTTCATGGAGACCCTGGCCGACAGCTTCGCCGGTACCGAGCGGGACACCACCGAGGAGAACCTGCAGTCGCGCTGCCGCGGCGTGCTGCTGATGGCGATCTCCAACAAGAAGGGCCTGATGGTGCTGACCACCGGCAACAAGAGCGAGATGGCGGTGGGCTACGCCACCCTCTACGGCGACATGGTGGGCGGCTACAACGCCATCAAGGACGTCTACAAGACCTGGGTCTATCGCCTGGCCCGCTGGCGCAACACCCAGTCGCCGGCGATTCCCGAGCGGGTCATCGAGCGGCCGCCCTCCGCCGAGCTGGCTCCCGGGCAGCAGGACAGCGACTCGCTGCCAGATTACGACGTCCTGGACGCCATCCTGGTGCGCTACATCGAGGGCGACATGAGCGCCGAGGCGATCATCGACGCCGGCTTCGATCGCGAGGACGTCTACAAGGTGGTGCGGCTGGTGGATCGCTGCGAGTACAAGCGCCGCCAGGCGCCGGTGGGCGTGCGGGTGACCCGCCGCGGCTTCGGGCGCGACCGGCGCTACCCGATCGTCAACGGTTGGCAGCCGGGCGAGTAGCGAAGCCGTAAGCCGTAAGCTTTAAGCTGTAAGAAAACACCCCATCGGCGACGCCGATGGGGTGTTTCGGTTGCTTCGATCGTCCCGGTTATCCGGAGACTTGTAGCCCGCAGCCCGCAGCCCGCAGCCCGCAGCCCGCAGCCCGCAGCCCGCAGCCGTCAGGCCGAGAGCGCGGGGGCGTCCACGTAGCGGGGCTCGAAGGTGCGGCCGTCCAGGCGCTCGTGGTCGGGGGCGTTGTCGATCAGCACCTCGAGGGTCTCGCGGGCGCGCTCGCCCATGTCGAGGCCCAGGTAGCCCTCGACCATCACCGCCAGGGCGTCGCGGGTGCCCTCGGCCTGCGGATAGTGCTCGACCACCCAGCGGCCGCGTTCCACGGCGGCCAGGTAGGCGCCCTTGCGCAGGTAGAAGTCGGCCACCTGCAGCTCGTGGCGCGCCAGGACGTTGCGCAGGTAGACGATACGCTGCCGGGCATCCGGGGCGTACTGGCTGTTGGGGAAGCGCTGCACCAGCTCGCGGAAATCGGAGTAGGCGTCGCGGCTGGCGCCGAGGTCGCGCTTGGAGATGTCGATCAGCCGCAGCCCCTCGAGGCTGAAGCGGCCCGCCTGCCAGGCGGCCAGGCCGCGCAGGTAGTAGGCGTAGTCGACCTGGGGGTGGTCCGGATGCAGCCGGATGAAGCGGCTGGCCGCCGCCCGGGCGCTCTCCCAGTCGTCGGTCTCGTAGTAGGCGTAGATCAGTTCCAACTGCGCCTGCTCGGCGGTGTCGCCGAAGGGGAAGCGGGTGTCGATGGCTTCGAGCCGGTTGATGGCGGTGGTGTAGCGTCCGCCCTCCAGCGCGGCGCGCCCCTCCTCGTAGAGCTGGCGCTCCTTGAGCTCGGGGGCCTCTTCCTCTGAGGTGCTGGCACAGCCGGCCAGCAGGGCACTCGCCAGCAGCATGGCGGCCAGGCGGGGTCCGGTCGTGATAACGCGCATCGTGATCCTCGTGTCAAACAACCCTGGATGGCCGTGCTAGAATCGGCCCGATTCCGCCCACTATAAAGCACCTCGTGGCAAAACGCAGTCATCGCGCCGAGCGCGGGGGCATGCCGCCGGGGAACGCCTCACAGCTCAGACGGACCATCGCCGCACCCATGTCCCAGACCTTCGAAGCCCAGCACCGCGTCCCCGAGCAACTGGCCGGCCAGCGCCTCGACCAGGCCGCCGCCGAGCTCTTCACCGACTTCTCCCGGGAGCGTCTCAAGGCCTGGATCAAGGATGGCGCCCTGACCCTGGACGGCTGCCCCGGGCGGCCCAAGGACAAGGTCTACGGCGGCGAGACGCTGTCGCTGACCGCCGTGGTCGAGGACGATGCCCGCTTCGAGCCCGAGGACATCCCGCTGGACGTGGTCTACGAGGACGACGAGGTGCTGGTGATCGACAAGCCGCCGGGCCTGGTGGTGCACCCGGCGGCCGGCAACCCCGACGGAACCCTGCTCAACGGCCTGCTTCACCATTGCCCCGGCCTGGCGGCGGTGCCGCGCGCCGGCATCGTCCACCGCCTGGACAAGGACACCAGCGGCTTGATGGTGGTGGCCAAGACCCTGGCCGCGCAGACCTCGCTGGTGGAGCAGCTCCAGGCGCGCACCGTGTCCCGGGAGTACGATGCCGTCGCGGTGGGGGTGATGACCGCCGGCGGCAGCGTGGATGCGCCGATCGGCCGCCATCCCAAGGACCGCAAGCGCCAGGCGGTCACCGCCGGCGGCAAGCCGGCGGTGACCCACTACCGGGTGGTGGAGCGCTTCCGGGCCCACACCCATGTGCGCTGCAAGCTGGAGACCGGCCGCACCCACCAGATCCGTGTCCACCTGGCCCACCTGCGCTATCCGCTGATCGGCGACCCGGTCTACGGCGGGCGCCTGAAGTTGCCGGCCGGGGCCGGCGAGACGCTCAAGGAGGTGCTGCGGGAATTCCCGCGCCAGGCGCTGCATGCCCGCAAGCTGGCCTTCGTGCACCCGGCCAGCGGCGAGACCCTGCAATTCCGCGCGCCCCTGCCGGACGACCTGCTGATGCTGCTGGACTTCCTGCGCGACGACCGCGAGACGATGCGATGAGCGATGCCCTGGACCTCAGCCCGACCCTGATCCATCCCGACTGGCCGGCGCCGCCCTCGGTGGCGGCCTGCGTGACCACCCGCGAGACCGGCCCCAGCCAGGGCGACTTCGCCGCCTTCAATCCGGCGCTGCACGTGGGCGACAACCCGGCCCATGTGGCGCTCTGTCGTCGCCAGCTGCACAAGACGGTCGGCGACGACCGTCCCCTGCTGTGGCTGAACCAGGTGCATGGGGCCCGGGTGCAGCAGGCCTACGCGTCGGATCCGCCCGAGGCCGACGCCGCGGTGGCCATGGACCGCGGGCATGCCTGCGTGGTCCTGACCGCGGACTGTCTGCCGGTGTTCTTCTGCGACCGCGACGGCCGCCGCGTGGGGCTGGCCCACGCCGGCTGGCGCGGCCTCGCCGGGGGCGTGCTGGAGGCCACGGTGGCGGCCATGGGCGTCCCCGCGGAATCGCTGATGGCCTGGCTGGGCCCGGCGATCTCCAACGCCCAGTTCGAGGTGGGCGGCGAGGTGCGCCAGGCCTTCGTCGCCGTCCAGCCCGAGGCCATCGAGGCCTTCGATCCCAGCCCCTATCGCCTGGGCCACTACATGGCCGACCTCTACAAGCTGGCCCGCCTGCGCCTCGAGCGGCTGGGGCTGGCCCATGTCAGCGGCGGCCACTTCTGCACCGCCTGCGAGCCGCGCTTCTACTCCCACCGCCGCGACGACGGCGTCACCGGCCGCATGGCCAGCATGATCTGGCTACGCTGACGCGACAGGTTCGAGGGGCGAGGTTCGAGGCCCCGCACGCGAGGCAGCGGCGACGAGGCGATGACTCGCCGCAGGCTATCCTGCTTTCGCCCCTCGCCCCTCGCCCCTCGCCCCTCGCCCCTCGCCCCTCGCCCCTCGCCCCTCGCCCCTCGCCCCTCGCCCCTCGCCCCTCGCCCTTGATCCATATCAACCTCCGTCGCCTCCCGTGGGCGGCCGACTTGAAAGCCGGCCATCCTGACGCCATCTAGGATGTCAAGATCCATGACACCGGGTCAGGCGGCGCGTCCGACCGCGCCGTTACCCCGACGGAGGAAACCGAATGCGATTCGACAAGTTCACCGCCAAGCTGCAGAACGCCGTGGCCGATGCCCAGTCCCTGGCGGTGGGGCATGGCCATAACCAGCTCGAGCCCGGCCACCTGCTGATGGCGCTGCTGGATGCCAGCGATACCGGCGTCAAGGCGCTGGTGCAGAGGGCCGGCGGCGATGCCGCCCAGCTGCGCGACGGCCTCACCGGCCACCTGGAGGACCTGCCCCGGGTCGGCGACTTCGACGGCGAGGTGCAGCCGTCCCGTGACCTGATCAAGCTGTTCAACCTCACCGACCGCGAGGCCCAGAAGCGCGGCGACCAGTACATCGCCAGCGAGCTGGTGTTGCTGGCGGCCCTCGAGATGCGTCACGCGGTGACCAAGCTGCTGACCCAGGCCGGGGTGACCCGCAAGGCACTGGAGACGGCCATCGATAGCGTGCGCGGCGGCGAGAAGGTCGAGGACCCCAACGCCGAGGAAAGCCGCGAGGCGCTGGACAAGTACACCCTGGACCTCACCGAGCGCGCGACCAGCGGCAAGCTCGACCCGGTGATCGGTCGCGACGACGAGATCCGCCGCACCATCCAGGTGCTGCAGCGGCGCACCAAGAACAACCCGGTGCTGATCGGCGAGCCCGGCGTCGGCAAGACCGCCATCGTCGAGGGGCTGGCCCAGCGCATCGTCGACGGCGAGGTCCCCGAGGGGCTCAAGGACAAGCGCGTGCTGTCGCTGGACATGGGCGCGCTGCTGGCCGGCGCCAAGTTCCGCGGCGAGTTCGAGGAGCGCCTGAAGGCGGTGCTCAAGGAGCTGGCCCAGGAGGAGGGCCGGATCATCCTGTTCATCGACGAGCTGCATACCATGGTCGGCGCCGGCAAGGCCGAGGGCGCCATGGACGCCGGCAACATGCTCAAGCCGGCCCTGGCCCGCGGCGAGCTGCACTGCGTGGGCGCCACCACCCTCGACGAGTACCGCCAGCACATCGAGAAGGACGCCGCCCTGGAGCGCCGCTTCCAGAAGGTGCTGGTGGACGAGCCCAGCGAGGAGGACACCGTGGCCATCCTGCGCGGGCTCAAGGAGCGCTACGAGGTGCACCACGGCGTCGACATCACCGACGGCGCGATCATCGCCGCGGCCAAGCTGTCGACCCGCTACATCACCGACCGCCAGCTGCCCGACAAGGCCATCGACCTGGTCGACGAGGCCTGCTCGCGGATCCGCATGGAGCTCGACTCCAAGCCCGAGGAGATGGATCGCCTGGATCGCCGGCTGATCCAGCTCAAGATGGAGCGCGAGCACCTCAAGAAGGAGACCGATGAGCCCTCGAAGAAACGTCTCGAGACCCTGGAGGAGCAGATCGCCGAGCTCGAGCGCGAGTACGCCGACCTGGACGAGATCTGGAAGGCCGAGAAGGCCAGCATCCAGGGCGCGGCCCAGTTCAAGGACGAGCTCGACCGGGCCCGGGTGGACCTGGAGCAGGCGCGCCGCCAGGGGGACCTGGGGCGGATGTCCGAGCTGCAGTACGGGGTGATCCCGGAACTCGAGAAGAAGATCGCCGAGTCCAGCGCCGCCGAGGCCGACGCCGATACCTCGCAGCACCAGCTGCTGCGTTCCAACGTCACCGAGGAGGAGATCGCCGAGGTGGTCTCGCGCTGGACCGGCATCCCGGTGGCCAAGATGCTCGAGGGCGAGCGCGACAAGCTGCTGCGCATGGAGGAGGCGCTGCACGAGCGGGTGATCGGCCAGGACGAGGCGGTCGCCGCCGTGGCCAACGCCGTGCGCCGCTCCCGGGCCGGGCTCGCCGACCCCCATCGTCCCAACGGCTCCTTCCTGTTCCTCGGCCCTACCGGGGTGGGCAAGACCGAGCTGTGCAAGTCGCTGGCCGGCTTCCTGTTCGATACCGAGGAGGCGATGGTGCGCATCGACATGTCGGAGTTCATGGAGAAGCACTCCGTGGCCCGGCTGATCGGTGCGCCCCCGGGCTATGTCGGCTACGAGGAGGGCGGCTACCTGACCGAGGCGGTGCGCCGCAAGCCCTACTCGGTGCTGCTGCTCGACGAGGTGGAGAAGGCCCATCACGACGTCTTCAACATCCTGCTCCAGGTGCTCGAGGACGGCCGCCTCACCGATGGCCAGGGCCGCACGGTGGACTTCCGCAACACCGTGATCGTCATGACCTCCAACATGGGCTCGGAGATCATCCAGAGCATGGGCGGCGATGACGCCGACTACGCACAGATGAAGGACGCGGTCATGGAGGTGGTGAGCAGCCACTTCCGCCCCGAGCTGATCAACCGCATCGACGAGGTGGTGGTCTTCCATGCCCTGGCCCAGGCGCAGATCCAGGCCATCGCCGACATCCAGCTCGAGCGCCTGCGCGCCCGGCTGGCCGAGCACGACCTGGGGCTCGAGGTCACCCCGGAGGCCGTGGCCCAGCTGGCGGAGGCGGGCTTCGATCCGGTGTTCGGGGCGCGTCCGCTCAAGCGGGCGATCCAGAACCGCCTGGAGAACCCGCTGGCCCAGGACCTGCTGGCCGGCCACTTCTCGCCGGGCGACGTCATCCGGGTCGAGGCCGAGGACGACCGCCTGGTCTTCCACACCTGATCCCCGCCCCCGCTGCCGGCGGCCCGCCCGTCCCCCGACGGGCGGGCCGCTTGCGTTGCGACGCCCGGCGCGCGGCCATGCCGGGCCGCCGCGGTTGACACCTCAGTGGCGCTAATGGAATCTTGACGTTTCCTGACTGACGGGCGCGGACTCCAGCGGGTGATCCCCCACCACCGCGCGAAGGGTAGGCCGCAGGCCTCTACCCGCCGTAGGACTTCCGGGTTCAGGGCCAACCGCCCGACCTGGCCAACGCCCCGACGCGGTGATCCGCCGTGATAGGGAACCGCTGATGCAGGGCGCGCGCGGCGCCTGCGTGAACACGGCCCCGAGCCCCGCGGCGAGGTCGTCGGTCACGCATCGCCCGTGCCGTGGATCAGCGATCCCGACGAGAGTGCTGGCCCTAACCGGGCCTCGAAACGCCAGGGTTTGGCATCAGGTGCCGGCGCGACCGGCAGCGGCATACCGCCGCACTCGACCCCGTGCCCCACGAAGGGCGCGGATCGCACTCGAGACCTCCAGGGGAGAAACATCTGTGGAACTGCTTTCCGGCGCGGACATGATCGCCCGCTTCCTTCAGGACGAGGGCGTCGAATACATCTATGGCTATCCCGGCGGCGCGGCGCTGCATATCTATGACGCCCTCTTCCGCCAGGACAAGGTCAAGCACATCCTCGTGCGCCACGAACAGGCGGCCACCCACGCCGCCGACGGCTACGCCCGGGCCTCCGGCAAGCCCGGCACGGTGCTGGTGACCTCCGGCCCCGGCGCGACCAATGCCGTCACCGGCATCGCCACCGCCTACATGGACTCGATTCCCATGGTGGTGCTGTGCGGTCAGGTGATGAGCCACCTGATCGGCGATGATGCCTTCCAGGAAACCGATATCGTCGGCGTGACCCGGCCGATCGTGAAGCACAGCTTCTCGATCAAGCACCCGACCGAGATTCCGGAGGTCCTCAAGAAGGCCTACTACCTGGCCTCCACGGGGCGGCCCGGCCCGGTGGTGGTGGACATTCCCAAGGACATGACCGCCCCCACCGAGCGCTACGAGTACGTCTACCCGAAGAAGGTCAAGCTGCGCTCCTACAACCCGGTGGCCCGCGGCCACACCGGCCAGATCAAGAAGGCCGTGGAGCTGATGCTCAAGGCCCGCCGGCCGGTCTTCTATACCGGCGGCGGCGTGGTGACCGGGGATGCCAGCGAGGGGCTGACCGACCTGGTCAAGCGCCTCGGCTTCCCCATCACCACCACCCTGATGGGGATCGGCGCCTTCCCGCAGAGCGACGCCCAGTGCCTCGGCTGGCTGGGCATGCACGGCTCCTACGAGTCGAACATGGCCATGCACCACGCCGACCTGATCGTCGCCATCGGCGCGCGCTTCGACGACCGGGTGACCAACAACACCTCGAAGTTCTGCCCCACCGCCAAGATCGTCCACGTCGACATCGACCCCAGCTCGGTCTCGAAGACGGTGCGCGCCGACGTGCCCATCGTCGGGCCGGCGGGCAGCGTGATCAACGAGATGATCAGCCTGCTGCAGGGCCGCGAGATCGCCAACCCCGACGCCCTTCAGGAGTGGTGGCAGACCATCGACGGCTGGCGCGAG
This sequence comes from Halomonas koreensis, assembly GCF_031451675.1. Taxonomy (NCBI): domain Bacteria; kingdom Pseudomonadati; phylum Pseudomonadota; class Gammaproteobacteria; order Oceanospirillales; family Halomonadaceae; genus Halomonas; species Halomonas koreensis. Next base: position 115,799 of record NZ_JARWAK010000012.1, read on the forward strand.
GAGCGCCGCGGCAAGCTCTACGAGCCGTCCGGCCCCGGCGAGGTGCTCAAGCCCCAGGAGGTCATCGAGGCGATCTGCCGGGTGACCCGCGGCGAGGCCTACGTGACCACCGACGTGGGGCAGCACCAGATGTTCGCCGCCCAGTACTACAAGTTCGACAAGCCCAACCGCTTCATCACCTCTGGGGGGCTGGGCACCATGGGCTTCGGCTTCCCGGCGGCCATGGGCATCAAGCAGAACTTCCCGGACGAGCAGGTGGTCTGCGTGACCGGCGAGGGTAGCTTCCAGATGATGATGCAGGAGCTGTCGACCTGTAAGCAGTTCGGCGGCGGGGTGAAGATCGTCAACCTCAACAATGCCTCGCTGGGCATGGTGCGCCAGTGGCAGGACCTCAACTACAAGTCCCGCCACGCCCACTCCTACATGGAGTCGCTGCCCGACTTCCAGAAACTCATCGAGTCCTATGGCTTCACCGCCCTGAAGGTGCAGACGCGGGAGGAACTCGACTCGGCGCTGGAACGGACCTTCGCCGACAAGGACGAGCTGGTGTTCCTCGACGTCGCCGTGGATCCCCACGAGCACGTCTATCCGATGCAGGTGCCCCTGGGCTCCATGCGTGACATGCTGCTTTCCAAGACGGAGCGGACCTGATGCGCCATATCATCTCGATTCTGATGGAAAACGAACCGGGCGCTCTGTCACGCGTGGTGGGGTTGTTTTCCCAGCGCAACTTCAACATCGAAACCCTCAACGTCGCGCCCACCGAGGACGAGACCCTGTCCCGGCTGACCGTGACCACGATCGGCGACGACCGGGTGATCGAGCAGATCACCAAGCACCTCAACAAGCTGATCGACGTGGTCAAGCTGGTGGACCTCACCGAGGGCAGCCACATCGAGCGCGAGCTGATGCTGGTCAAGGTCAAGGCCCTGGGCGCGGCCCGCGACGAGGTCAAGCGCACGGTGGACATCTTCCGGGCGCAGATCGTCGACGTGACGCCGAGCCAGTACACGGTGCAGATCACCGGCGACGCCGGCAAGCTCGATGCCTTCCTAGAGGCCATGGCGCCGGTGGGCATCCTCGAGGTGGCGCGCACGGGGGTCTCGGGGATCGCCCGCGGCGACAAGGTGCTGTCGCTGTAACCCCCGACGCGACCCGGTGCCTCGTACCGCCGGCGCGCTATCCTGCCAAGCCGCCCCACGGGGCGGCTTTTTCGTGGCTCAGCGGCGCTCGGTCACCTCCTGCCACAGGGCGTGGATCAGCGGGCTCTTCAGGCGCCGGTTGAGCACGCACAGGCCCACGTCGTAGTGGGGCAGCTCCGGTTTCACCGGCAGGACGCTCACGCTCTCCCGCAGTGGGCTGGCCTCCAGCACGATGCGCGGCACCACGCCCACGCCGAAGCCCAGCCCCACCATGCTGACGATGGCCTCGTGGCCGGCGACCTGGGCGTAGATGCGCGGTGGGACCCCCAGCGCCTTGAACCAGGTGTCGCTGACCTCCCGGGACAGCCCCGACTCGGAAAGCACCATGGGCACGTCGCGCCACTGTTCGGCGCTGGGGCTCTCGGGGGCCGGGGGGAGCCAGGCGGCGCCGTCCCGCGGGGCGATGAACACCAGCGGCGAACGGGTCAGCGACTTGAAGGCCAGGGCCTCGGGCAGCTGGCGGGGCCGCGAGGTGATGGCCATGTCCTCGTTGCCGGCCAGCACCCGAGCCATCGACTGAGCCGGGTCGCCGGTGTGCAGCTTGAGTTCGATGCCCGGGTAGCGGGTGCGAAACTCGCTGAGCAGGTCGTAGAGGAAGCTGTAGCTGGCGGTCACCGAGCAATAGATGCTGATTTCCCCGGTGAGCGCCCGGGCCTCGCTCATCAGCGACTGGCGCAGCTGCTCCCAGCCCTCCAGGGTGTCCCGGGCATACTCCAGGAAGTGGTGGCCCTGGCGGGTCAGCGATACGTGGCGGTTGTCGCGCTCGAACAGCCGCACGCCCAGGCTCGCCTCGAGCTGGCGGATCGAGCGGGACAGGGTGGAGGGGCTGACGTGGCAGGCCTCGCTGGCGCGACCGAAGTGCAGGGTGTCGGCCAGGGCCAGGAAGTGCCGGAGGGGGCGCATGTCCATGGGCTTTCATTGCATTTTTCGGGATGTGGTATTGCAAATATAGCGTTTTACGCAATGACATGCCTGGCGTACAGTCGAGACATCGACCGGACGCAGAGCCGGGGCCCGAACTCCCAGCGCCGCGACAAGACGGCGCGGGTGGCCATCGACGCTGACACGATCTTCATCCACGTTTCCAGGAGCACCCCCATGCGCGTTTACTACGACAAGGACTGCGACCTCTCCCTGATCCAGGGCAAGCAGGTGGCCATCGTGGGCTACGGTTCCCAGGGCCACGCCCACGCCAACAACCTCAAGGAGTCCGGCGTCGACGTCGTCGTCGCGCTTCGCGAGGGCTCGTCCTCCGCCGCCAAGGCCGAGGCCGCCGGCCTCAAGGTCGCCTCCGTGGAGGATGCCGCCAAGTCCGCCGACGTGGTGATGGTGCTGGCCCCCGACGAGAACCAGAAGGCCATCTACGAGCAGCAGATCGCGCCCAACCTGAAGCAGGGCGCGACCCTGGCCTTCGCTCACGGCTTCAACATCCACTACAACCAGATCGAGCCGCGGGCCGACCTGGACGTGGTGATGATCGCGCCCAAGGCGCCGGGCCATACCGTGCGCTCCGAGTTCACCCGCGGCGGCGGCATCCCGGACCTGATCGCCATCCACCAGGATGCGACCGGCAACGCCAAGGAGCTGTCGCTGTCCTACGCAGCGGCCATCGGCGGCGGCCGCAGCGGCATCATCGAGACCACCTTCAAGGACGAGACCGAGACCGACCTCTTCGGCGAGCAGGCGGTGCTGTGCGGCGGCGCGGTCGAGCTGGTCAAGGCCGGCTTCGAGACCCTGACCGAGGCGGGCTATGCCCCGGAGATGGCCTACTTCGAGTGCCTGCACGAGCTCAAGCTGATCGTCGACCTGATGTACGAGGGCGGCATCGCCAACATGAACTACTCCATCTCCAATAACGCGGAGTACGGCGAGTACGTCACCGGCGGCGAGGTCATCAACGACCAGTCCCGCGAGGCCATGCGCAACGCGCTCAAGCGTATCCAGACCGGCGAATACGCCAAGATGTTCATCAACGAGGGCAACACCAACTACCCGTCGATGACCGCGCGTCGCCGCCTCAACGCCGAGCACCCGATCGAGCAGGTCGGCGAGAAGCTGCGCGCCATGATGCCCTGGATCGCCGCCAACCAGCTGGTCGACAAGTCCAAGAACTGAGCGACGCGAGCTGGCCGAGAGCACGGGGGGCGTGGGAGACCGCGCCCCCGTTTGCGTCCTGGGGCGATGAGCCATGGCGGCCTCTATGTGTAGAATGGGGCCAATTCCAGCCGCAATGGACGACAGCGATGAGCCAGGACCCCAGCAATCGAGAGCCAGAGCGCCCCGAGTCGGACGACGACCTGGCCAAGACCTTCCTCCGGGAGTCGGAGGTGGTCGAGGAGGCCGTCGAGGATGGCAAGAAGGTCCGGCGCAAGGGCATCTACCTGCTGCCCAACCTGTTCACCACCTCGGCGCTGTTTTCCGGCTTCTTCGCCGTGGTGGCCGCGATCAACGGCGACTTCGCCTCGGCGTCGATCGCCATCTTCATCGCCATGGTCCTCGACGGCCTGGACGGTCGGGTGGCCCGACTGACCAATACCCAGAGCGCCTTCGGCGCCGAATACGACAGCCTCTCCGACATGCTGTCCTTCGGCGTGGCGCCGGGGCTGGTGGCGTTCACCTGGATCCTCCAGGACGTGGGCAAGACCGGCTGGGTGGTGGCCTTCCTCTACGTGGCCTGTGCCGCGCTGCGCCTGGCGCGCTTCAATGTCCAGCTCGGCAGCGTCGACAAGCGCTGGTTCATCGGCCTGCCGAGCCCCTCCGCCGCGGCGGTGGTCGCCGCCAGCGTCTGGACCTTCCACAGCTTCGACGCCGAGGCCTTCGGCTTCAAGCTGCTGATGCTGTTCCTGGTCGGCGCCGCCGGCGTGCTGATGGTCAGCAATATCCGCTACTACAGCTTCAAGGACGTCGACCTCAAGGGACCGGTGCCCTTCGTCATGCTGCTGGCCATCGTGCTCGGGTTCGTGGTCATCTCCATCGAGCCCTCGGTGATGCTGCTGCTGCTGTTCGGCACCTATGTGGCATCCGGGCCGATCCTCGCCCTGGTGCGCAAGATGAAGGGCGGCGCACGAGACTGAATCGGGTTACCCTTGTCCTCGCCTCGACGCCCGCCTCGCGCGGGCGTCGTCGTCTCCGCCCGCCGAACGACTTGTCCACACCCGGTCGCCGCCGGAAGTGGCTGTGGACGAGTCGGCCCGGGGGCGAGGAAAATCTTTTCGCAAAGTCCTTGCGTGGTGCCGGGAGAATCCGTAAAGTACGCATCCGCTGCCGGCGACGGGCAACGTTGCAGGCGGTGATGAGTGGCAGAAGCGCTTGTTTTGCTTGAGGTTTTTCGAAGGTTTCGCAAGACGCTCGCTTGACAGGCTCGCCGGATTCGGTAGAATGCTCGCCACGCTTTACGGAGACCCGCTGAGGGCTCTGTCGGCACTCGCTTCGCTAGGGCGAAACGAGGGTCGGTCATCCGCTCGCTGCCTCGGCAGTCACGAGATGAAGGGTTGACACGACGCGCCGATCACGTAGAATACGCCTTCCTCGCAGGGCGCCGGGCAAGACGG